>NZ_BCNX01000010.1 GCF_001571405.1 Methanoculleus thermophilus
GAACTAAAGGCACGAAAATACTGGTACCAGGTCAAAGAGATCAAGATCAAAGTGATCCTCCATAACCTAACGAAGGCAGTACAAACAGTCGTGATTGTCGTTGTCTGGAAGGAATTCAACAGAGCCGATCATTCACCAAAACGAGCCCGTCCTCCGAATCTCCGGGCGCTACCGGGACTTCGCGGTCTATGAGACCGCCATCCTCGGGTTCCTCTGCCATGCTTCGGGCGTGGCGTCGGCGGCGGCCCATATCCGGCTCGCAGCTCAGGATCGCCCGGTCTACTCCTTTGGTTCGCGCCGCCAGCACCCGGCGATTGCCGCGATGGTCGAGCGGGCGGCCTGGATCGGCGGGGTGGACGGGGTGAGCAATACCTGTGCGCCTGAGGGGATCCCGCTCGCGGGGACGATGCCGCATGCCTTCGTGATGTGCTACCCGGGGACGGAGGAGGCCTGGTCTGCGTTTGCCCGGGGAGCGGGGCCGGAGGTGCCGCGGATCATGCTCGCCGATACGTTCGCCGACGAAAAGATGGAGGCGGTGAGGGCGGCGGCGTGCGGGGCGAAGGCGGTCCGGCTGGACACCCCGCGGTCGCGGCGGGGGAACATGCGGGCGATCATCGAGGAGGTGCGCTGGGAGCTCGATATCCACGGCTATCCGGACGTCAAGATCTTCCTCTCCGGGGGGCTCACCCGCGCCGACGTCGCAGCCTACCGCGATATCGTGGATGCCTTCGGGGTCGGGGGGGGCGATCGCGAACGCGCCGGTGATCGACTTTGCAATGGACATCGTCGAGGTCGAGGGGAAGCCCATCGCAAAGCGCGGGAAACGAAGCGGCGTAAAGCAGGTCTACGAGATGCCGGACGGCCGGCGGGTCACGCTGCCCCTCGCCGCCCCGGCGCCGGAGGACACAGTGCCGCTCCTCGTCCCCTTCATCAGGAACGGCACCGTCGTCGCGCGCCCGGAGATGGATGATGCGCGGGAGCGGGTGCTCTCCCGGCTATCAGGCCTCGCGGACGCGTGATATGGAGGTGAGGGGCCGGAATCCTTTTTATCTGATGACGATCAACATAGTAGGGTAACAGGGGCCGATAGATCAGGGGGAGATCGCTACCTTGGCATGGTAGAGGCCGCGGGTTCAATTCCCGCTCGGTCCATGTTGTTCTTCTGGAATGTTGTTTTCGCGGGTTGATTCTCGAGATTGTATCTTTTGTTAGTGCGTTGAGGAATTGGCTGATACTGCCGGCGCGGTTTTTCGGGTAGTCGTAGACTTCTGGGAGATGGCGATGTGCAGTCGACGTCGGATACGGTTTCCGTGCGGTTCGTTTGGCATTTTTTCTTTCTCTTGCCGTTTGTTTGCGGTGTACATACACGTGCGCATTTGTGCGGACACTCCGGTGATCCTGCGTAGGTAGCCAGAGACCTCAGCGGGATAGTAGCATACGGCTCCAGATAGAAGGCAGATGCCTCGAAGGTAGGAGAGAGCAAACATTGAGACTATCACATGTGTATTCTAGGGCATGCAAGGCAACTTTTCGTCATAAATGCTCAATAGATGTGAGTTATTGGAAAAAAGAATCTCCGAGAGATCTTGAAATGACCAAATAGTTATATTACTCCTCTCTTAAATCCATTGTATGGATTCTACCCTGGCCAAACTTGCAGCTTTTGCGATTACTTTTTTGGGGTCGGTTGTTGCATACAAGCAGCTCAATTTACCGGGATGGGAAACATCGGCTTGTATTGGGGGTATTTTACTATACGTCGTAATTGCTTTTTTAATTGGGCAAGTATTCAAGACAGATATTTTAGATTCTTTTTGGGCATCGTTACTTATCACTGGCGTTGTGATGTTCTTTTTCCATCCAGGCTTTGGGTTTGTAATGATTATGATATTTTTCCTGATTTTACTAATCGCAATGGGAAATAGGTAATGCCAAGGTTGAAAGATGCAGTCAGTACATACCTCCTATTTAGAGCATCAATGATTATCTTCGCTAAAGAGTCGATAGAAAACCGTTATTCCCCCCAGCCATAACATTGAAAATCAGGGCGTCGAGTGAAAAAAAGTCTCATCCAGAAAAAAGCCGATTGTGACTATTAGTACTATTAATAATACTCAGTACATTACGTAGTAGTAGGAGGGGGCTTAGTCCCGAAGTTTTCCGGGAATTCCCCGATGAAATGCAGTTTTTACTGAAGATAGAGAGATTATATCCCTATCCTTTCCGCAACAATGCCTTTAAGTCGCTTAAATTGGTCTGGATTTCCCTCTCAAGCGCCTGGATCTTATCGATGATCACTTCCGGAGGCTCATACTCGACCTCTTCGTATTCTATCTCCTTGTAGCGAGAGATCGAGAGGTCATAGTTATTCGCCTGGATCTCCTCGATCGGCACATGGAAGCACCTCGCCTTCCGGTCGGTCGGGTCTGTGTCTCTCCGCTCCCTGAACCGCTTGATGATATCGGGGATATCTCCTTTGCCGTCGATGAATGTCCGCTTGTCGTCGAGCGAGTAACCGTCTGCCTCCATGTCGTAGAACCAGACCTTCCCGGTCTTTCCGCCCTTCACGAAGATCAGTACGGCGGTCGACACTCCCGCATAGGGTTTGAAGATCCCGGAGGGCATGGAGACGATACCCTCCAGTTGATTCTCCTCAAGGAGCTTCTGTCGAAGCTCCTTATGCGCCCTGGAGCTCCCAAAGAGCACACCGTCAGGTACGATGACGCCACACTTCCCGCCTATCGTCAGAAGCTGCATCATCCGCTCGACAAAGAGCAACCAGTCTTTGTCGTGTTAAGCGAGAGACTGTCGTTAATATCGCTCTTATCGATGCTCCCCTTGAAGGGTGGATTGGCGAGCACGACGGTATAGCGCTCTTCTTCGGTGTATCGCTTGGAGAGGGTATCTTTGAGCTCGATGTGAGGCGCTTTGATGCCGTGCAGCATCAGATTCATGAGCGATATGCGGGTCATCGTCGAATCGAAGTCAAACCCGTAGAAGGTATCGCTCCAGAGCTTCTCCCAATGCTTCTGATCGTAAATGTAGTGACCTTGAAGGTTGTGATACTCACCTTCTTGATCAATTTCAAGCTCGTCTTGCTTGGAGTATTTTCGTAAGATATACTCGTAGGAGTTGATGAGAAAGCCAGCCGTACCGCACGCCGGATCGCAGATACGGTCGGTGATATCAGGATCGACCAGCTCCACGATCATCCGGATGATGTGGCGAGGAGTGCGGAACTGTCCGTTCTTTCCGGCGGTGGAGAGTTGGGAGAGGAGGTATTCGTAGATGTCGCCTTGGGTATCGCGGTTCTGCGCGGTGATATTCATCTCATCGATGATCGCGACTGCTTCCTGAAGGAGGGAGGGCTTCGGGATGATGAAGACGGCATCCCGCATCTGGCGGGCGAAGAGCGTCTTCTCGCCGTTATGAAGGGACTTGATGAACGGAAAGACCTTATCGCGGACATGCTCCAGCATCTGTTCGGCAGGGTAGTGCTTCCAGCTCGACCACCGACACTCCTCATGCCCCTCGAAGACCGACGTATACGCCCCTCCCCGCGCTCGCGCCCGATTCTGCTCGCCGACATCCATATCTTCGAGGCGCTTCATGAAGATGAGGTAGGACATCTGCTCAATGGACTGGAGCGGGTTGGACATCCCGCCGCTCCAGAAGCGATCCCATAGGGTGTCGATCTTTGATTTGAGTTCGGGGGCGAGTTTCATGCGACTAGTTCTCCTGTAAAGGCTCTTATCATTAGTCCACTAAACAGTGTATTTACCTCATTTTTCGATTTTTGCTGTCCTTCTTGGATCTTTTCGACCCACTCTACAATTGACGAAAAACTTTCCTGAATTGAGATGGGTGGCAAAACAATTTTCAAGAGACCAATTTTACCTACACCAATGTATTTCATCGTAGACATGTTTGCGTATGACTGGATTTGTTTCTGTAATGAGTTCGTTAAGAGGGCATACTTTAAAAAATTCGAGTTTATCAATTTTTTATTCGGCTTAATAAGAGCCAATTGCACAAAAATGCTAAGATTGTCGTTATCGACTTTCGCCACCATCCCTAGGGTACCTACCTTGCTTAATAGAATATCGCCATTTTCGGGGTTACAACGTCTTGCTAATAATTCATGCTCTTCAGTAGAAATTTTTTTACATCGTGTAAAGTCGATTTGATTATTTTTTATATTATTTGCCGATATGAAAGGCACTCCATCCTCACAGTATTTTGGTGTTTTGTGGACTCCGTCAGTAATCTTTTCTCGGACAATGTCTCTTAACTCGACAATCTCCCATCCATATGGGTTTTCGTCAAAGTCTCCAAAGAAGCCATTAAATGCATTATATATTAATTTATGCCCTTGAAAATCCGCCTCTGCCCGCAGGCGCTGCGTTGCCTCTACCTTCTCAAGAATGGCGACGATTTTGCGCTGGGTATCAAGCGGTGGGACAGGTACGACCAAGTTCTGGATGAAGCTTGTAGGGACTCTTTTCTGCCCAGCCGAGCCGGTCATATTCTTCTCTGCTTGCTTACGGATCTTCTCTTGAAGTAAATAATAACGATAGAAATTTGGGATCATATTCCTTCCAAAGCGGATAACGTGGAATTCAGTGGAGGCAAATCCCAACCCATTCTCAAGATTATCTGCAACTACAATCTTACCATTCTCCATGCAAGGAGTGATTTTTGCAAAAAGTAAATCCCCATCCTGCAACGGGGTATAACCCTTAATCACTTCATTTAATGGCCTTATTTGTGATCGGTCAATCTTTCCGGTCATCTCCTCTATGCAACTCATCGGTAGAAAAGAGACATTAGTATCTGCACTCACAGTATCTTTATTGAATTTTGGGTTTATTTCTGCAATATCTCTTAATTTCCGCCATTCCCACCCTTCAGGCAGCTTCTTTTCAGTCAAAGATACTCACGCCTCCGCCGCAAACAATTCCCGCTCCAGCCCCTGACAGATGCCGATAAATGCCTTCAGATCGCCCTCGTCAAACATCGGCATCGGTGCAGTACTCCCAAAATTCGTGAATGGAGCAAGGAAGAGATCGTCCATTTCTATACGCCTCTTACGCATAAAAACGGTCTGAATTGTCCGGATGAAGTGGAGCTGATCGGCGCTGTAATGCTTATTACTCTCGATCATGTAGGTCTGAAACGCCTCTGCTATCTTCTCCTTCGGGTCAGGAGCTTGATAGAGACCGAAGAGCGAGCGGATGAACTCCACGAGCGAGCCATACGGATGCCTCGGTGACGTCTGCAACATCTCTTCGGTGACGTTCACCCCGGCCTCCGCCAGCGCCTCTTCAAGATCGTGCAGGTCTTCTTCGGTGATCGGGTCATCGCGGAGGATCTTCTGGATGACGAGATTATGGTCTGCCAGCTCCGTGACGCGCTTCTCGACCTTCTCCCGGAATGCCACCACATATTCAGGTGCTTCCTCGTTAAACATCCAGAGTGTGCGCTGCTCAATGATATCCCCCATGTCGATGACGATCGGCTCATGCGCCTCCTTCGACATGTACTTCATGAGCGGGGTGATGTCCTCCACCAGTCCGATCGCATCCTCGAATGACAGACCCTTCCAGAAGGCATGGGTGAGTACCTCGTCCAGCCGCTCCTCCTTCTCCTTCACGATGTTAAGGGTCCGGGGGAGGTGATCGACCATCTCCCCGATCTCCGGCTTCAGCCGCTCGATCTCTTTCTCATTGCCTTCCAGCACCGCCAACCCCAGCCGCTCCGCCTTGACGGTGAAGGATGCCTCTTTGAGATTCACGCCGGTCTGGAAGCGCATGAGAGGCATGATTGTGCTCTTCAGATACTCCAAAGGGTCGAGCCCGACATTATCCCAGAGTTTCGGGGAGAGCGCTTTGGCGATCTCCCGCTCGTGCTCCCGGACGCTCACCGAGTCCATCGGAAGCGACCGGATCTCCTCTTCGATCCTCTGCCGGACGACCGCCGCCCGCTCCGCATCGCCCTGCTCCAGGAGGCGCTCAAGCTGCTTCAGCCGGAGGAAGAAGATCCGGCTCGTGATGGCTTCGGTCGGCTCATTCTTCACCCCTTCGGGATTCATATTCCAGTACTCGAAGTTATTCCAGAAGTCGAAGACCTTGAAATACTCCTTATGCCCGTCCGGCAGCCATTCCCGGTGTTTGCACGCGCCATCCGACCGCGTCCCGCGCCCGAGCATCTGCCAGAACTTGATCTTTGAGAAGACGGGTTTGGCGAAGACGAGATTGCAGACCTCCGGCACATCGATACCGGTATCGAGCATATCGACCGAGATCGCCACGCGGGGGAAGGACTCGTGTTCGAAGTCGTGGATGAGGGCATCGGCGCGGGGGTCATCCGAGACGATGATCCGCGCCAGCCGTCCTTTATATTCGGGATACAGGTCGTCGAATGCCTCATGCAGCCGTCGGGCATGCTTTTTCGAGATCGCGAAGAAGATCGACTTTGCCGGAAGTGTCCCGGCCTGATCCATCTGGCAGCCCTCCATGAATTCCCGGACGATCGCTTCGGATGTCCCTTTGACGGCGACCTTCTTCTCCAGCTCAGTCCCTTCGAAGTTGATCTCGTCCGGGTCGATCCCCTGCTCGATCAGCCGGTTGCGCTCGCTCTCCGTCAGGTCGGACGGGCGAACCCCCTCGATCTGGAAGTGTGTCTGCGCTCCGATGATGCTTTTGCGGAAGTCGACCAGCACGCCATCCTTCACCGCCTCGTCATACGAGTAGAGCGCGGTCGGCATGTGGTCGTCGCAGTGGAAGAACCGGAAAGTGTCCCGGTCGACCAGCTCGGCGGGGGTCGCCGTCAGCCCGATCTGCATGGCGTCAAGGTAGGTGAAGACATCCCGCCACTTGTTGTAGATGCTCCGGTGCGCCTCATCAGAGAAGATCAGGTCGAACTCGCCGGGGGAGATGCGGTATTGCCCGCGCTCATCCTTCTGGGTATAGATCTCCTGAAATGTCTGAATGGTCGAGACGTACAGCCGTTTTTCCTTATTGTATATGCCGTGCAGGATCTTGTCCTTGGCCTCGTGGGGGAAGAACTCCAGGAAGCCCTTATTCCACGCCTGATCGCGGAGCGCCTTGCGGTCGGCGAGGAAGAGCACTTTCTGCGCACGGTTCTCCCGGAGGAGGGCATCGATGATCGCCATCGCCACGCGGGTCTTGCCGGTCCCGGTCGCCATGACGATCAGCCCTTTGCGGTGACCTTTACGGATGTGCTCCAGCACGCGCTTGACATTCTCGATGCTCTTTGAGCGGTCGACAATGCGGGTATTGATCTCGATCGATCGGGTGGGATCGATCTTCTGAATCTGGAAACGGAGCCGCTCCAGGTCTTTCTGTGCGTAGAAGCCCTTCAGCAGCCGGAGCGGGTAGCGCTCCCGATCCCAGAACCAGATCTCATAGCCGTTGGAGAGGAAGATGAAGACGTCTCGCCCGGTCTGCCGCTTGATGTCGTCGGCGTACTGCTCTGCCTGCTTCTGTCCGATAAGGGGATCTTTTGAGGTGCGTTTGGCTTCGATGATGGCGAGCGGAGCGCCGAGGCTATCGAGCAGGAGGTAGTCGACGTACTTGCTCTCCAGATCATTCTTCAGTGTCTCAGAGACGGTCTTATAGGAGCGTGCGAGAAAGTCGGATTGTTTCGTATCGACTTCGGCAATGACAGAGGCGCGGTTGGTGACATCCCAGCCCTGCTCGGCAAGGTAGACGTCGATCTTGCTCTTCCGCGTCTGTAATTCGTTTAAGTCCATACGATTTCTCCACACCCAGAGAATAGGAGAATAGCAATCCCTATTCATTAGTTAGTCAAAACAGAAGGGTAAATAAGGCTTTTGAAATAAGTAGGAGAATTCTCTTCTGTCTATTATGACAGAGGAGAATTATTTTCAAGAGTTATCTCACCAAGAGATCCACGTAAATTTGAGTAAAAATGAAAGGAGAGTATTAATAGTCTTCAAAGGGGCTCACCTCCACTTTAGATTCGCCCTATTAGGAATGAGTAAATACCAGTTAACGAACTTTAATGTATCAACTATCATGAAGTCGTAATTTTTTGACGTTAAATATATCTTTGAAAGTCTTTTCGCGGCCTCCTCATCATATTCGTTATTAATAATCATACCGTTAATTAATCCGATAAGATCTGCATAATTTGTTAGAGCATTCGTTAATTCTTTTTTTACAAACACGGAGCTGAAATAGCTAGTAAGAATCGCAATCGTAATAATTTGCAAGAATAGCACAAATACTAAATAAATGTTAAGCTTTGAGCCGACCGTAATAAAAAATGCGCATAAGGGGAGGACGCCCAATAAAGGGAGGTAGAGACACGTCAATACAAGAGAGGTGACCGAAGAAATCCCTGTACTCCATTCATGTGATTCCTGATCCCTATCAGCATGGTGGGCTAAAAACCTGAAGGCAAACAATGTCATTTGCTCGAAGTTTTTCATCAGGGAATCAAACGAGAGTGCAGGGATAATAAAAATTAGAGCGGCAATTACAGGAATCGCAATAGAATATGGATTTGCCGTTATGATTAGCCCGGTTTCGACCAGAAACAGTAGGGCAATGGTAATAACGTATATGACACAGACGGAGAGTACAATAGGCTTCAGATTATCTAAAAGCATCCTCAAATAGAAGGAAAAATCTTTCTCAGTCACTCTTTTAACTTTCTCCACTGCCTGCTCGACATTATCGGATTTTATCGTCTTTCTTGTTGTTATCAGCGACCATATCCCCCATAAATACATCAAAAGAAACGAAGCTGGGATCCAGTAGGCAATTATGGTCAGTTGCCAGCTCACACTTAATGCAATAAAGATCGATACAAATGACCCAAAGAGAAGATTTTTATCGATATTCTGAAGTTGCCTCGATGTATGATCAAAACTCTCGTTTATCATGAATTTAAGGTCGCTTAACGGAAGGGGTGGGGCCGACTCCATATATTTAAAAGTAGCAATAGGGCATATTTAAATCTATTTTACGAAAAAAGTTATAGGATATCCGGAAGCGGGGAGATTAATGATTTTAAATCGACGTTGCAGGTTTAAGGGGAAATAAATTCTAGTTTTGGTCAGCGGAAATTTATCGCACACGGATATAGATTATTCACTATCCCCAAAATAATCCGAGTCGACTTTTTTAATCACATAACTCGCCGTTTCGGTCACGCCGACATTATAATCGATCATGAATTGCGCTAACTGCTCACCATCGATTAAGACGATCTTCTTCTCGATGATCTTCACGTACTCCTTTGCATCCTGGCTAAACTGCGACGTCGTGATGAAGATGCCTTTCTTCGCCCTCTGCCCTTCCAGACTTCCCGCAAACGCCTGTACGACCGGCCTCCCTACCGATCCCTCCCATCGCTTCGCCTGGATGTAGATGGCGTCCAGCCCCAGCCGATCCTCTTTGATCCTGCCGTCAATACCTCCATCGCCACTACCGCCGATGGCTTCACCAGCATCTTTGCGAGAGCCGCCATATCCCATTTTGACAAGCAAATCGACGACCAGCTGCTCGAAAAAGGACGGGTCGGATGCCTTCATGCGCTCCAAAATATCTTGCGCTAGTTGTTGCCTCAACTCAGTGTATGCCGCCTCTAAAACTTCCTCCGGAGTCTGAGGAGGGACTTTTGCGATCTTCTCCCCGCCGTCCTGGCGAGAACTCTTCTTAAACTCCTCAAATTCGGAAAATTGCATTAAGAAGTCATTATCGATCACAAGAGGGCTCTTCCTGATAACGTCGAGCCCTCTCTGTGTAATCTTGTATCGCCCTCGCCCTGTAACCTCGACCAGTCCCGCCTTCGTAAGATACGTCCTCGCCCAGCCAAACCGATTGTCATACGTTTTCGATCTCCCGCTCGGTAGGAGCACCCGTCGCTCATCATCCGTTAAATGAAAAACCGTGTTTGCGAGTATATCACGGTCTTCTGCCATCAGATGCTCTTTGCCATCTGCCGTAAGCTTAAGAAGAGGGAGCATAATCGATTCATAATCTGGGATAGGCATAGTCACCACTCAAAAACCAGCTTTAGTTTGTACATATATAAAAGGGGATAATCTGCATCCCCCATTGGAGGATCAGAAGCATCAAAATGAAAAAGGAAGTTTCTCGTATGTTTTGAAGAGAATCACGCTCTCCCGATATCCTAGTATAACCGTGACTATTTATAACGAGGTAGATACATTCCCCCAGTGATAAGGTCCTTTTGGTAAACCTTTCTTCGAGTAGTCAATCTTTAAGCCTAATACAACCGAGTAACGTAATGGTTAACACAAGTGAAACGGGTAAATTTTGAGTAGCATAGCCTAAGTATAGAATAAAAATTGCTGAAACTATGAAAAGTAGAAAGAGCCCTGCGATAACTACTGCATCATTTTCCTGATCGCCAATATATAGGAAGACCATACTAAACCTCTTAAATAGTGATTATTTTGCAAAATAGTATTTTAAATCTTTATCATTTGATTTTTTAGATTGAGTAATGTGTATAGAATACCGCGAGGACCGTTTATTCTTAAGAAAATGTCATAAATGAGGACTACTCATAGGTTGTGAGGACCTCGATAATATTTGCCCGATACCCTTTGTACCCCCTTCGACCTTTCTCGGTGAGGTGGACCGCCGTGTTTGGCCTGCTCTCGTAAAACCCCTTCTCGACCGTGACATAGCCGGC
Source organism: Methanoculleus thermophilus (assembly GCF_001571405.1). NCBI lineage: Archaea > Methanobacteriati > Methanobacteriota > Methanomicrobia > Methanomicrobiales > Methanomicrobiaceae > Methanoculleus > Methanoculleus thermophilus. Next base: position 10,714 of record NZ_BCNX01000010.1, read on the forward strand.
TTTGTACAGCTTCCGTAAATGCGCCGAGAGGTTACCCGATGTCAGGCCGGTCTGCTCCTGGAGAAACGCATAGTCAGCACTCCCGACAACATACAGGAGCGCCATGATCGCAAGCCGCGCGGGGATGTGAATCACCCGATCGATCGCGATAATCGCAGTGAGGCTGTCATGCCCCGTCTGTCGCTGCTGTGTCACTACTCACACCCTTGCCTTCGTGGAGATACGCTTGCTTGCGCGGCACGCTACCTTGCGCCGCACATGTGCTTGTGCTGCAAACTTGCGTGTATTGTAAAGTTACGTGCGTCGCACGCAGGAGCGGTATACCTTCCGCATGCTCGCCGTATTCTCACAATATTTAGGAGTTATGGCCTAAAATACGTTTCTTTTTGCATTTTGCAGGACCCGATCACGTCTGAAAAACCACGGTTTTGAGCATGAAACGCCCATCCGGAAAACGCGATGTGCTACCCCAAAATAACTTCCCCAGATTATACGTCGCTTTTCCGGATTCGGTGGTTTTAAGGTCTTTATCTGATGGGAAGGGGTGATATCTCGCCCACATTTCGTTGTTTGAATCGGAGCGCCTGGAGTCCATTCCTTCTCGATCTGAGGCTAAGGCGGGCGTATCGCTACCTTGGCATGGTAGAGGCCGCGGGTTCAAATCCCGCTCGGTCCATCTTGTTCTTTTAAGCATATTTTTTCTGTAAGATCCACCGTATCACCTATCGTTTCTACCAGATAAACCAGCACCTCTCCTGCTCAAGGATCTCTTTCCGGAAGCGAAGATACTGTAGTCTGTTGTCGTTCCTCCTGCCCAAGCGCCGCTACGCATAGACTGGAATTGAGATAGTGCCGATCCTTCTGCTCCCCTGGAAGCAGACCTATCTGATGAATAACAGATTTGTTATGTAACAGGTTTGTCATACACTCATCCAGGAGGGGGTGTCTGCGGGGTTGAGCGTTGGCAGCAACTGCTGCAAACATGCTGCAATCTGCTGCCAATGTCAGGAGTATGAAGAGACTGAGTTCAATACTGGGGGACACCTCGGCAGGCCACGCTGAACCTATCCCGTATAACTGGATAATGTTTTACAAAAGATCCTCAATCTCTTCCCGCTCAACCCCGGCTTGCTTGGGGATCTCAAGAAGCGTGCCGATCGGAAGGTCCCGGCCATGCACCGGGACGGTGACCCGGCGTTTTGTCTCCGAATGGTAGAAAATGTGATGGCTTCCCTTCACCCGGTCCAGAACAAACCCTTTCTTCTCAAGAATCTTGATGACCTTCTGGGCCGTGAGTGCCGGAAGTTCAGGCATGGGCTTCGACGGTGAGGGTGTATTCCAGGAGTCCTTCTTCTGTAGGTATCTCCTCGCCCTTCTCCTGGAGATGCTCAATGTAGAGTTCGATAGCCTCCCGTGCCATCTCTATCGCCTCGTCAATGGTCTCCCCATAGGTGACGCAGCCAGGAAGGGTCGGTACGGTGACGGTGTACTCGCCTTCTGGCTCTTTCCTGAGGAAGATACAGTAACTGACTAGTCTCATCGTATCGCACCCTGCTTGCAGCCATAACCCAACGATGTAAGAGGGTCCATGCGGACGCTGCCTCGCCCTACTTACTCGTCGCGGAATGGATTTACGACCTCAAGTGCGCAGATCCCAGAAAAATCACTCTCGTTTCGGGTGACAAGCGCACAGTCGTGGGTGAGAGCAGTGGCTGCGATGACCGCATCGGGGAGTTTCATTCCACACGTTCGGCGCAGGTGGATGGCACGGTCGGCAATCATATCAGTCAGGGGATACACTTTGGCAGAGCGGATGAAGTCCTGAGCCAGTGCATACCCTTTCGGAGTATGCTTCTTCCAGCCGAGAAACTCGATCTTCGTGACGATCGAGACCCGAAACGAAGAGGTGAGCATATCTTCTCTCTCGCCCACCCGCTCTGGCGGAATGGCATCTGCTAGGTAATAGATGAGAATATTCGTATCGAGCAGGTACCGTTTCATACCCGGTCCCACTCATCCCGCAGGATCTTGGCCTCGGCCTCCAGGTCGAGATCCAGGTCCCGGTACATGCCCCGGTATCTCGCTGGCTCGGCAACCCCGACAGGTCCGTCAGCAGGTTTTCCGGCGGTCAGGCTCTCCCAGAGGTCAATGGGCACGATAACATCGGTCTTTCTGCCTTCTGCATCACAGATGTAATGCACTCCCATGCCGCACACTCCAAGATATGCGTATATGGGTGCTTCAGACGGATTATAGTTGCCTTTTCCGAACCATTTCATTGAGGGGCTACCACTGAGCAGCCGCAAGGCCTTTGAGGGGACCCGGATTTTCAGCGTCAAATGCCTGCAGACCCCATATCTCTTGGATATTCACAGCACTCTATCTCATCCGTGAACAAGAACGAGATAACTTCCAGATATGGAAAGAGATCGCAGACTCAATCCTCACCTGCTCCATCCTGTTCCCCCTCCTCACACTCCAGGACAAACGCCCCCTGGTACCCGCACTGCTTGCAGTGATACAGCGTCGCATACAGGCCGCGGGCTTCCCAGTAGATCTCGGTGCTCCGACATACCGGGCAGCGGATAACTCTCCTGGCTATCCCGCTCATACGGATCTCCCTGGTCGTCCGGGATTTTGAGAGTTTTGTATCACCTCCATTCGACGCCAATCATATTGGCCGGCATCCGGCACAGCACCCGGACGATCATGGCATGGGGCAATGTGTACAACTATAAGTATCCCGCAGACCCAGATACAGGTGTAAGAAGAATTGGCCATGAAGATTCACAAGGAGATTCTCGAGACCTTCCCCGGCCTCTCTGTCGCAGAAGGCAATGTTGGACCGCTCTCGATTCAGGAGAAGATCCCGAGTCTGGAAGCTCTGAGGGACGAAGTCATCCGCTCGGTAAGAGAGCAGTTCACGCTTGAGCGGGTAAAAGACGAACCGATCTTTAGAGCCTACAGAGACTTCTTCTGGAGGGTGGGTGTCGACCCGACAAAGACCCGGCCTGCCTCGGAGGCCCTGGTCCGGAGGATCCTGGCCGGGAAGATGCTCCCAACGATCAACACCGCGGTGGGTGCCTACAATCTGGCCTCGATTCGCACGGGCATACCCATCGCCGCGTTTGACGCCGATACTCTTGCCGGAGACCTCGCTATGCGGTTTGCAGAGGAGGGTGAAGAGTTCCTCGGGATCGGGATGGCGGCGCCCGTTCTTCTTCATAAGAACCAGGTCGTTCTGGAAGACGGGAACGCGATCGTCGCCGTCTATCCCTACCGCGACTCGGATGCAACAAAGATCACTCTCGCTACGAAGGTCGTGCATATTGTGGCCTGCGGCGTGCCGGGGGTCGAGAGCGGGAAGGTGCAGGCGGCGTACGAACTGGCTGCCGAATATCTGCAGAGATACGCTCCAGGCATCCTGTGATGCGATGGATGCCAGAATCACGGGAGAATCATGGATCATAAAGCAAGGTTTGCAGCTCGTTCCCTGCATAAGCACTACCCTGAGCCGGAACGACTCCCGGTAGATGCATCCCTGGTCTTTGTCCGCGGCGAGGGGGTCTGCGTCAGAAGAGGCAGCACACCAACCATCTACAATGCGCAACCCCCGGACCTTCCAGAATGTCTGCAAAAGAGCGCCCAGTACCTCGGCCACCGGGGAAGCACACCCTGCTACGCCGTCGAGGTTCCCGGCGACCAGCCCCTGCCCGAAGGACTGGCATACTTCGGCGTACGCGAACTTGCCGCCCTCATCCCGGACGAGGAGCTTGCCGTTGCCGGGCTTGCAGTCCAGATAATCGATTACGACCGAAACACCCGATTCTGCGGGAGGTGCGGTACGCCGACGAAGCCCGCACGCATCGAGCGTGCCAAAGTCTGTCCGTCCTGCCACCGGGCTATCTATCCCCGACTCTCCCCGGCGATTATAGTACTCGTGAGGAAGAACGACTCCATCCTCATGGTCCGGGGGGTGAGGGCGCCGCCCGGCAGGTACAGCCTCGTCGCCGGATTTGTCGAGCCCGGCGAGACGATCGAAGATGCCGTACACCGCGAGGTCCGTGAGGAGACGGGAATCTCGATCAAGAATCTCCGGTACCTTGCAAGTGAACCGTGGCCGTTCCCCGACTCACTCATGCTCGCGTTCGTTGCCGATTACGAGAGCGGAGAAGTCACCCCGGACGGCGTCGAGATCGAGAGTGCCGCATGGTTCGACCGGGACCACCTCCCGGACCTGCCTCCAAGACTCAGCATAACCCGGGCGCTCATCGATGACTGGGCGGGGTCGGTCTCCAGGGGCCAGGAACCGTAATAAACTAAAAGAGATGGTTTGAGCCTGGCGTTCAGGGACAACCAGCTGCCGAAACAGACATATGGCTCCCTGGATATGTGATGGCTATGAAGATCATACTAACCAGTATATTTGTGGACGACCAGGAGAAGGCTCTGAAATTCTACACTGAAAAATTGGGCTTTGTAAAGAAGAGCGATCTTTCTGCCGGAGAATACAGATGGCTTACCGTCGTCTCTCCCGAGGATCCAGGTGGCACTGAGCTTCTGCTTGAGCCGAACGAGAATCCAGTGGCACAGGCATACCAGAGAGGAATATTCGAACAGGGCATCCCCGCCGCGTCCTTTGGTGTCGAAGACACCCATGCGGAGTATGAGAGGCTCAAAAGCCTGGGCGTGAAGTTCACGATGGAGCCGACAAAGGTCATCGGTCAGGTGACAATAGCAGTCTTCGAAGACACCTGCGGCAACCTCATCCAGATTCAGACAATGCAAAAATGAACTAATTCACCCGATTTATGAAAAAATCAGGCAGAAGGCCCTTCACTTCAGTGGAGGGGTGAATACCGTCTACCGATTACAATATTTAAGTCAAATCATTCAAAATCCAGTACAGGAGATATGGATATCTTTGATACAGTCTACCAAGGCACGCCGCCCTGGGACATCGGCCGGCCCCAGCAGGCATTCATCGACCTCGCGGCGGCAGGGGAGGTTACGGGCTCCGTCCTGGATGTCGGGTGCGGGACGGGGGAGAACGCCCTCTTCTTTGCAGAGCAAGGCCACGACGTCCTCGGGATAGACACCGCCGCTCTCGCGATCCAGAAGGCCGAGGAGAAGGCCGCCCAGAGGGGGATTGGGGCGCAGTTCCGGGTCTGGAACGCGTTCGACCTTGCCGGGCTTGGGCGGACGTTTGATTCCGTCATCGACTCCGGATTCTTCCATGTCCTCTCCGACGAGGACCGGTCCCGCTTTGCAGAGAGCCTTGCGGCCGCTCTTGCGCCCGGCGGGAAGTACTTCATGCTCTGCTTCAGCGAGCAGAACCCCGGCGAGTACCCCCTGCCAAGGAGGATTGCGCAGGAGGAGATCCGGGAGACCTTCCGGGAGGGCTGGTCCATCGACTACATCAGGCCGGCGGTCTTCGAGAACGCCATCCAGGCCGAAGGGCACCATGCCTGGTTTGCGTCGATAACGAGGAGAGTGTAGGGCTGCCGGTAAACGTCCCTGTTGCCCAGGAGCCACCAGACCTCCGGCCGGTCTCACTCCCGCCTCCAGGCCCCTCAAATTTCAGGAAAACATAATACAAAGCCATAAATCAATTTATAACACATAAATGCCTATGAGGGCATGGCACTCTATTATCTGCCTCGCAATTGCGCTTACGGTGCTCTTCTGTGGCTGTCTCACGGTTGAAGTCCATTCTAAGGTCGATGTAGACGCCACGGTGAGCTCGTACTCGTTCAATCTTACAACGAACCAGTTCGTGTATGATGCACTGAAGGAGAGCGCAAAAGAGCAGGGATATGCTACGTTACGGGAATCACTCCTATCGCAGACCGAACCTGGGACTATCGAATACAGCGAGGTCTGGGATGGCGATACGGTTACGATCCGCATGGATAGCCTGCGACCCACACAGTTGCTCGATCCAGGAAACTGGACGGTGCAAAAGGTCGACGGGTATATGATTTACCGGGATGCCAGGTTCGTATCAAATGAGTCTACCGATGATTCGGAAGAACTCGTCGATGAATCAGATGAGTTTGTTGATGATTCTGACTGGCTCGACAATGGGTCGGATGAGTTCATTGATGATTCTGACTGGCTCGGCAATGAGTCGGATGAGTTCGTTGATGATTCAGATTGGCTCGGCAATGAAGCAGACGACCTCGGCGATGCGTTGTTAAGCGGTGTCAGCCTGCACTACTACCTTGAGATGCCCGGGAAGATCGTTGATACCAACGCAAACACGGTGAACGGGAATAAGGCGGAGTGGCACCTGACCGGTACGGACGTCTTCACGACTGAGATCTATGCTAAAAGCGAGGTCCCGGCCCTTGCATTGCCCGGATTCAGCGCGCTGGCCGCACTTGCCGGGCTGGCTTGTGCGCTGGTATGCCTGTACCGGAAGAACAGGTAATGGAGAGACGGCCCTGCAGGTGTATGGATTCCATCTCCATTTCTTAACCAACTCCTTTTCTTAAGTGGATATTTCGAGGCGCCTCCAGTATCCTCGCACCACTCCAGAAGTCTCATCTAAGACAGCCAAAGTTGCCGTACAGCCGTCTACGACCGATAAACATTTACAAATCTTTAAGTTACTTTTTCTGCAAAAATCTGAAAGCAGGAGTGTGCAGTATGGCACGTAAAAGAATCCCATTGATCAGTATAGTTGCCCTAATTATTGCCCTAGTCACCGTTGCTGCATGTGTTGGAACTAATGAGGCAGAGAAGGTGCCCGGGAAAGTAGTTACGCCCCCCGCAGTGACCGAACCAGCAACAAAGACGCCCACGCTGGATGATATGAAGGCTCTTGCCGTGGAGATCGCGAGTGCGATCGACGGCGACACTATGGCGGCGCTCAAGCCAGGGGATGAGACCACCCCGGAGTACGCTGCCATCCACGACCAGCTCGTGGCCTTCCGCGAGGCAAACCCGTGGGTCACCTACGTCTATACCATGCGCAAGACCGAGAATGTCACAGAGTTCGTCGTGGATGCAGACTACGGCACTGGTGATGCAGATGCATGCGCAATAGGCGAGATCTACTCTCCCACGGAAGAAGACACCGTGTTCCTTGCCGGGTTTGAGGAGCCTGCGGCCGAAATTGACGTTACCGTCTATGGCTACGCACCAATCAAGGACGCAAGTGGCGCCAGCGTTGGGCTTGTCTGCCTGGTACCCGGAGTCCCGATTGCACAGAGCGACCTGGAGGCTCTCGCGGCGGAGATCGCAAGTGCGATTGACGGCGACGCTCACGCCGCACTCAAACCCGGCGACGAGGACACCCCGGAGTACACTGCCATCCGCGATCAGCTCGTGGCCTTCCGGGAGGAAAACCCTGAGATCAGTGGAATCTACACCATGCGCAATGCAGGGGACATCACCGAGTACGTCGTGGATGCAGACTACGGCACCGGTGATGGATGGGCAATAGGCGACATATACACCCCAACGGCTCTGGACACTGCCCTCCTTGCCGGATTTGAGGAGCCCTCGGCTGAGATTTACGCTTATGTCTATGGCTATGCTCCAATCAAGAACGCGAGTGGCGCCGGTGTCGGGGCAGTGATTCTCGAAGCAAGAATCCCGATCACGCAGGAGAGGGTGAAAGCGCTCGCGGTGGAGATTGCAGGTGAGATCGACGGCGATGCCATGGCGGCGCTCAAACCCGGCGATGAGGGCACTCCGGAGTACATCGCCATCAGCGATCGGCTCGAGGCCTTCCGGAAGGAAAACCTCGGGGTCATCTATGTTTATACCATGCGTAAAGCAGGGGACGTAGCCGAGTACGTCGTGGATGCAGACTACGGTCGCGCGGAATCTGCCAAGATCGGCGACGTTTACGTGCCGAACGAGAGTGACGTCGCGCTCCTTGCTGGATTTACGGAACCATCCGTAGAACCCGGGTTTTACCTCGACGATTGGGGTAACAGGACCGCCACCGTCATCTCCGGATATGCTCCGGTCAAGAGCTCAGACGGTACCATCGTCGGACTCGTTGGTGTCGATCTGGGAATTCTCCACTGATCACTCTCCATTCCCGGTCGGAGGAATGTATCATCCCCTCCGGGGATCTTTTTTCCGGAAAAGATAACTCTCCATGCGGCAAGAGCGTATTATGAAAGATACAGTCTCAAGGACGGGCCAGTGTGCTGCAGGACCATCCGCGCCGAAGGCGGACCGCATGGCTCTCCTCAAAGAGATCGCCGCATTCACCCGCGAGTACGCCGATGTCCTTGCCCGGTACCACACCTACACGATGGACGACCTCAACCGCATCGAGCAGGAGTGCTGGAGGCTGCACGACGAGGCGTGCAGCAGGGGAGCCTGCGGGAGCGCCGGGGAACTTGCGGAACTCGAGTACCTCATCGGCCGGGCGAAGGAGATGATGGCGAAGATGATGGAGAGCGAGAGAGGGCCGGGATAAGCCGGCGCCCTCCAGCCGGTCATCGGGGCGGGTTGCCCGGGGAGAATCCTCCACCACCATCCCGATGCGGCATTCATGCGCATACAACTCCGGGAAGTGCCAGGATGGATTGTGTGAAGTTCTTTCTGGATGAGGGCGTCGACGTCTTCGCCCGGGTCGGGATCGAGGAACTCCCCGATGCGGATAGAGAATCGGTGCTGCGGTTCCTCCCGGCCGCCCGATCCGTGATCGTTTTTGGAAGAGAGGTCCCCGCTGCGGTATACCGGATGCCGCCGAACGAGGAGACTCGGGAGATGCTCCGGATCGCCGGGAGCCTGGACGACACCGCCCTGCGGCTCGCCGGCCTCCTGGGTGCGGAGGGTATCGCTGCCCGCCCCGTCCCGCTCTACCTGCCCGTGCGGGTCGTCGACGGGAGGGTGCAGGGCGTCGTCCGCTTGAAACAGGTCGCCGCGGCCGCGGGGCTCGGGGAGATCGGCACGAGCACTCTCCTCCTCAACCGGCGCTTCGGCCCGCGGCTGCTGCTCTCCGGCGTCGTGACCGGCCCGGGTGCCCCGGAATTCGGGAGAAAGGATGGGGCGGGCGGCAACGGTGCGCCGCTCTGCACCGGGTGCAGGGCCTGCATCCGGGCATGCCCGGAGGGAGCGCTGGGGCCGGAGGGTGTCGATGCGTTCCGGTGTCGGACGGTGCGTGCATGGGTTCCGCCCCCGGTCGTCCCGGCCGTGAAGTGGCTGCTCCGGCGGCGGCTCCTTCTCGGAGTTCTTGCCCCGCTTGCGCCGCTCGTTGCCAGGACGGCGACGATCCGGTGCAGCCTCTGCGTCACCGGGTGCCCGGCGCTTCCGGGAGCGGCTGAAGAGAGTTATCCGCGAAAATTTTCGTGAAAATCGTAATCAGCCGCTGTAAATTTGCGAGTCTTTAAGTTCCTGCTTCTGCAATAGATCCGTGAAGGCATATCGGATGACAGGCCAGAAAGTTCTGATAGCCGCAGTTATTGCGCTGATTATTGTTGCAGCAGGGATTATGCTTGCATTTGGGCCCGGCGCGACCGGGCCGGCTCCCGCCGAGAGCGTGCCGGTGAAGAAGGTGCCCACGCAGGATGAGATGAGGGCTCTCGTGGCGGAGATTGCGGGGCAGATCGACGGAGACGCCTTCGCCGCGCTCAGGCCCGGCGACGAGAATACCACGGCATATATCGCCATCCATGACCGGCTCAATGCTTTCCGGTCCGCAAATCCCGAGATCGTCTACATCTCGACGATGCGCAGGGTGGGGGACGCCATCGAGCAGGTCGTTGATGCGGACTACGGCAGCAGCGACGGATACGCAATCGGCGACGGATACTACGTTGCGGAACCGGACGAGCCTTTCCTTGCCGGATTTACGGAGCCCTACACTGAGGTCTACTCCAGGGTCTACGGGTATGCTCCGGTGAGGGATGCAAGCGGCGTCGCCGTTGGCGTAGTCTGCCTCGAACCGGATGGCCCGATCGAGCAGGAGCGGATCGAAGCCCTTGCAGCGGAGATTGCAGGGCAGATCGACGGAGACGCCTTCGCCGCACTCAAGCCCGGCGATGAGAATACCACGGCATTCATCACCATTCGCGACCAGCTCGAAGCCTTCCGGACCGCGAACCCCGAGATCAGCTACATCTACACGATGCGTAAGGTCGATGATACCGTCGAGTATGTCGTGGACGCAGACTACGGCAGCGAAGACGGAGTTGCGATAGGCAACGGCTACGCCCTGACGGATCTCGACGCCGGACTCCTCGCCGGCTATGAGGGACCCACCGCCGAGATCTACTCCATCATCTACGCGTATGCCCCGATCATGAACGCGAGCGGCTCCAGCGTCGGGATCGTCGGCGTCGATATGGGGTTCGTTCACCGGCCATAAGCGCTGATCGGGAAGCGGGGGCGCCAGCCCCTCCTCCCGAATGCTATGAAGGTCCCGGTCTATGGGCGATCTCGGGTGCACTGACGGGAGTTCGGCGGGGTTGCCCGCCTCCCCTCCTCACCAGACCTCTTGGCCGCCGGCAAAATGGGCGGTGAAGATCCTGCCTGGATCGTCCGTCTCTTCTACGTTGGGGATCTTCGCACCCGCGAGACTCCCGAACCCCGCGGGCACATAGAGGGTGAAGTCCAAGGGAGCCGCACCGTTCGAGGCGGCCCTTGAGATATGCAGCGACGGCATGGGGGTCACAGTGCAGCCAGTATCACAATATGCTTCGTAGTCACACCCCGCCGGGTACTTTTAAGTACTTCCACCTGATCCATCCTAACCGGGAGCGAGAGCGCTATGCCGGAACAAGCAGCCCCGGACCGGGTGAGCCTCGAACTCGTCGCAGAGGGGTTCACCATGCCCGTTGCGCTTGCATCCCCCGCAGACGGGACCGGGCGACTCTTCGTTGCGGACCTTCCCGGCGTCATCCGGGTCATCGACGCCGAGGGCCGTCTTTTGGATGAGCCGTTCCTCGAGATCACCGACCGGGTCGTCGGGCTCCGCACCGGGTACGATGAACGTGGGCTCCTCGGCCTCGCGTTTCACCCGCAGTTCGTCGAGAGCGGGAGATTCTTCGTATACTACAGTGCTCCTCTCCGGGACGGTGCGCCCGAAGGCTGGGACCACACGAGCCGGGTATCGGAGTTTCGGGTCGCGGCAGATGATCCAGACCGGGCAGATCCGGACTCAGAGCGGGTGATTCTCGAGGTCGATCAGCCGCAGGCGAACCACAACGGCGGCTCGATCGCCTTCGGCCCCGACGGCTACCTCTACATCCCGCTCGGCGACGGTGGGGGTGCGAACGACGTCGGGAGAGGCCACCTGCCGGGAGGGAACGGGCAGAATCTCGGGACGCTGCTGGGGAAGATTCTCCGGATCGATATAGACGGCGGGAAGCCCTACGGCATCCCGGCGGACAACCCGTTCGTGGGGAGAGAGGGGCGGGACGAGATCTACGCCTACGGCCTGCGCAACCCATGGAGGATGACGTTCGACGCCGGGGGCGAGCACCGGCTCTTTGCCGCCGATGCCGGGCAGTACCTCTGGGAGTCGGTCAAGATCATCGTCCCTGGCGGGAACCACGGCTGGAGCCTTCGGGAGGGCAACCACGCCTTCGACCCCGAAAACCCCTACGAGTCGCCGGCAGACGTGCCCCGGACCGGCCGCCGCGGCGAGCCCCTGGTCGACGCGATCATCGAGTACCCGAACGCCAACCAGCCCGGCGGGATCGGGGCGGTCGTCATCGGCGGCTACGTCTACCGGGGGCAGGCACTCCCCGGGCTCTTCGGGCGCTACGTATTCGGCGAGTGGAACCGGGCGGGGACCGACGGCGATGGGATCATCTTCGTCGCGACGGAGAAACCCGGAAGTCCGTGGGAGTTTCATGAGATCGAGGTTGCCGGGAGCCGGACCGTGGGGGCGTATGTCCTCGCGTTCGGGGAGGATGCAGAGCGCGAACTCTATATTCTGACCTCAAAGAGCCGGGGACCGGCCGGGAAGACCGGCAGGGTTTATCGGCTCGTCCCGCCGCCCTGACCTCCGCTACTCCGCGAGGTCTCGCCGGACATCCCGCATCGTCTCATCGAAGTCCTGCATCAGGGTGTCGGATCGATCCTGCACCGCATCGTACACCATGGTCAGGACGGTGAGGGCACGATACGGCACCCACGCCCTGTGAGTGGAGACGGTGTGAAACCCCGCCCTCTCATACAGCCGCACCGCAGGCGGGTTGGGGGCGATGACGGAGAGAACGATCCTCCCGCCCCCGCGGGACCGGACCCGCCTGACAGCGTCCTCGAGCAGCGCCGCGCCGATTCCCCGGCCCCGCTCTGCAGGAGCGACCGAGAGGCTGGAGATCTCGTATGCGGGCTCCGGTTCTCGCTTCAGGTAGTGCGGCGCAAAGATTAGCAGTTCGACAAGGAAGAACCGTACGGCGGTGATGGGGCCGGCCGCACGGGCGACAGCGAGAGCCCCCTTCACGAGCCCGGGGGCGTCCGGTGCCTGCATGACCAAGATCCCGGCGACCCTGCCCTCCCTGACGGCGCAGGTGATCATCTCGCGCCCAAAGGCATTGCCGCCCGCCCTGACCAGACGCTCGATCGTTGAAAGAGCCCTCGTCCGATCCCTGCCAAAGACGAGCGGGAAATACGCCGGCTCGGTCTCGTAAATTAGACCCGCAACCTCCTCGGTGCAGTGCCGGTCCGGGCTGAACGGTTCGATAAACATCGGGGACGACTCCGGGGCGTCTCGGCGCTCAAAGCCCCCCGTCGGGGAGAAGGACGGGTTTTGGGGACGGATTCCTATGGGCATCCCGATGAGAGGGGAGGTCGCCGCTCTTTTGAGGGATTTAAGTGCGCTCCGGCCTTCCCTTCCACTCCCAGAGCCTTGATCGGCTGTTGCCCTCGGCGTCGACGGTGTACTCGATTATGACGGCGGTTCCGTTGAGGCGGCTCCATTGCGGGGTGGACGAGCGGAAGAAGAGCAGCCCATGAAAGAGCGTTTCAGGGTCTGATGCGCTTCCTTTTCCCATACCCATCCCGGTGTACATGGCCATCTCGCCGTCCTTTGACGTGACCACGCCGGAACCCTCGGCGTGGAAGGTGTCCGGACTGCGCCACACACTCCAGGCGGTCGATAGGTCCTGGGACTCGATGCCCAGCAGCCTTCCGGTCGACAGGTCCGTCGTCTCGATCTTCGGGCTGGTCTCGAGCAGCTCAACGACCCTTGTTCCGATGATCTTCCCTCGCGACTCGCCGATCAGTTCACCCGACATCTTCAACTCCTCCTGATGCTGTATTCGCTGCACCCCTCATCGCGATTCCAGAAGACCGTCTCGCGGGGTGCACCGGTCAACCCTAACCATTGCGGGATAAAAAAAGTATGCGGATCTCCGGCGGTACGTCGATCGTATCGAGGGAATAGGGCCGGGGCGCTACGGTCCCAGGGCGGCGTAGAGGGTGCCGATGCCCGTGAGGGCCTTATAGCCCTTATCGGTGATGATATAGTCCCCCCGCTCATGCCGTTGCAGGATCAGTCCCGCGTCCTGGAGTTTCTTGAGATGGAAGAGCAGGTTCCCTCCCCGGAGATCGGTCAGGTTCGAGAGGGACGAGAACGTCTGCGACTCTGCGGCAAGCGCCTGCACGATCCGGAACCGGTGCCGGTTTGCGAGCGGCTCGAGGATCTCCCGAACCAGGACCTCGCCCGGAAGGTCCGCGATGGACGAAGAAGTCTCCTTGTTCTCCCGGTAGACCCCGAGCGATCGCATCAGATCGAGCTGTTTCTCAAAGAGTCGGTTCGTCTCGGCAAAGCAGGTAGCGCAGGACTCCAGTTTCCCGGCTTTACGCATCGTCGCGAGCCGGTCACGGTAGGACCGGACGACCTCCTCGCTCACCTCACCGTCCCGGATATGCTCCGCGGAGGCCTTGAGGAACTCATAGAATACGGCGTAGCACCGCTCCCTCATCGGGCAGTCCCGGATCATCCGCTCCTGGAGCCTCTGGCCGGCATCGGAGAGGTTCTGCCCGATGAAGAGATCCGCGTACTCCCTGCGGAGTCCGCTGAGGGCCGCATCAACGTTCTGCCGGCTCGCATGCTCGATAAACCGCCTGATTTCGCTCCTGAGGCCGGCAAGTTCGGATCGAACCTCCTGGATCTCCTTCCCATAGAACTGCTCATCCTCGTCGGACCCCTTATGGTCATGGGACTGTAGCGTGGGCATCAGGTATAGTTTAGTGACGGGCATATATATTATACTAACTGTCTAACAGGATGAACGGTGAGACGATACCTGCGCGGCTCGGCTGCAAAGTGTATAGCAACGACTGCTCGCCGGCAAAGGCCGCCCGGGATACCACCAGGATGACGGAGGAAAAAGTATGAGTGTTAAGGAAGAGATCCATGCGCAGATCGTCGGCGCCCTCGCCGGCGCGAAGTTCCCGATTAAGACACCCGAGGATCTCCTTGCCGCGTTCCCCGCAGGAGCGGCGACCAGATGCAAGGCCGGCGACGTGGAGATGACCGCCGGGGAAGCGGGCACCCTCTTAAAGCCGGAGGACTTCCCCTTCCTGACCCCCGAAGAGGTGGCCGAGACCATCCTCTCCCGGGCAGGGATGTAACCCTCTTTTTGCAGATCTCGGACCGGGCGGTTCGGACCGCCTGGCTTCCGGGGCTCTCAAACCGCTCCGGGCGGCACGCACTTTCAGGCGCCGGTCTTTCGCATCGAGAGTTCCTTCAGGACTACTCCGAGTTTGTCAAGGGACTCGTTCCACCCGGCCTCGGCAGCATCGAGCGTCTCGCTAGCCGGAATCCCGGCCATCCGAAGGGTCACCGTCGTTTCGCCTCCATGCTCCTCGAACGTCACCGTCACGAGCACCTCACGCGGCCAGTCCCCGCTCATCCCGTATGTCGAGGCCGGGACCACGTTGCCTTCGGCGTCCGCAAACGAGTCGGTGAAGACGAGCCGCTCCATCGGAACAATCTTTCGATACTCACCGGTGCTCCAGAAGTCCTGGCCTTCGGGTGAGCGCATGTTGAAGAGATACCTCCCTCCTTCACGAAGATCGACCTTGATGACGGGTGCCGTAAAGCCCGCCGGCCCCCACCAGCGCATGAGATACCCAGGTTTTGTCCACGCCCGCCAGACATCCTGTAGCGGCGCAGCAAAGACACGCCGGATGAGCAGCCTTCCTCTCTTTTCCGCTAGAACAGCCTCGGCCATCGTTTTGAACCTCCTTTTTTCGGGCTACCTACCTGCTGCATGAAAAAACCTTTCCCAACCGCGGATGCACCGATGAGGTGAAGTCCGACGGCGGTGGATCAAGGCGCTACATCATGAACGAGGGTGCTTTCACCGTATCCCCCGGATGCGGGTTCCGGCTCCTCTTGAGATGGGATACACGGGCCGCGAGGTGCAGCTCGCCCACATGAAGAACGCGAGGGCGTCGAGCAGACAGGCGTAGGCATCCGCCTGCATGGCGACGCTCGCCCGCGAAGGCATGGGCGAGCCGAGGTAGCCAAACCTCAAGGGCGCGATGACCTGGAGCCCCGGGTCGAACCCGCCTGCGTTGCCGTGGACGGCCAGTACCGGGTAGCCGCCCCCCACCCGGGCGTATTCGACGCTTCCATAGTCCGTCCGGACCGCCCGCCTTTCCGGGTTCTCGATACGTTCCCGGGCGGCACGAATATCACGCCGGTGGCTCATCACGACCGCCGCCCCCGAGACGGCGACACCAAGCAGGAGGAGGACTCGGAGGTCAGCCATGGGGGTGCACGCTCCACTCCAGCCGTAAGGCTTCCCGGTCCCGGCTACCCTTGCTGCAGTTCGTTCAGGAGCGCGGCAAGGCGGTCCAGGGACTCGTTCCACCCGGCCTCGGTCATATCGAGCGACTCGCCCGCCGGGATGCCTTCATGCCGCAGGGTCATCTTCGTCCCGCCGTCGTGCTCCTCAAACATCACCGTCACAAGCAGTTCCAGCGGCCAGTCGCCGCTCATCCCGTAGGCAGAGGCCGGGACGACGTTGCCTTCCGCGTCCGCAAACGAGTCGGTGAAGACGAGCCGTTCACCCGCGACAATCTCGCGGTAGACGCCCGTGCTCCAGAAGTCCCGGCCGTCGGGCAAGCGCATACCAAACAGGTACCTGCCCCCCTCGCGGAGGTCGACCCTGAAGACCAGCGCCGTAAAGCTCGCCGGCCCCCACCACCGCGCTATCAATTCCGGATCCGTCCAAGCCCGGAAAACGAGGTCGCGCGGCGCGTCGAACTCCCGCGTGGTGATGATCTCCTGCTTTCCGGGTTCAGTGATAATACTCGTCTCGGCCATAACAACACCTCCGGCTGAGGGCTCTGTGGATTTGGTGGAGCCCGGTTTGGACGGCACCGACCTTGCAGCCCTCCTACCGATCCCGGAGGTTCCTCGCTGGGCAACCATCCGGATCAGGACCTCCCCAATATGTCCACTGTACTTAAATGTCACGCCGTCCCGCTCGCGGCCCGTGCATGATGAGTATTTCCAGCGGTTCTGAACGTGCCTGTCCTCCACATACCGACCGTATCTTTTGATTCCCCGGATGGTCTCCCCCATTTCCACGAATACATGCTCCTCGCCGAGCGCAATCTCCAATGGGCGACAGTTACGGGGAAGTTGTGACAGGGCATACAAGTACGCCGGTGATTTGCCCCTTTGCACCCCTGTTGACTGCCATCTGCCTCACCGGGAGAGCATATCCTCGGCCATCACCGGCGGGGTTTTGGCATCGCCACTAGCCTTGGAGGGAAATCCTACCACCAAGGTGGGCCGTGGCATCCAAGGGTTATCTCATCTGCCGCCTCCGATGATTTTGGTGAGGCAGTATCAACTCCGGATCCGCGCATGCCAAAAAGACAAAGGAGTCAACCAAGATCTACGGGTCGCTCCATCCAGCTCCAGACCGGTATCGCGATCGAGGATATGGGTCGTCCATACCACAGGACCGCTCACCAGAACCAGGCCAGCAGGAAGATGGCAACCAGCAGGAGGCCGTCCTGGAGCGCGACCGAAAGAAGCATGATCTCGGTGCCCCGCCGGGGTCCAAAGATTGCAATATAAAAGGACCCGAGCCACCGCAGGTAGGTGACGACGCTGGTCAACAGGTTCGCCACGAGCAGCGTGATGACTATATCCCTGCCGGTCATATCGCCCGCCGCGAGCAGCCCGGACGCAAGGCTTGCCGCGGCGACGTACGACCCGAACTTTGCCGCGATGATCGCGATGCCTTCGGGCGGAATGGGAAAGAGTCTGCTCGCACCCTCGAGGTACGCGGCAACGGTCTCGAAGACGCCCGCTTCAATGAGAAACGCCACGATGACGAGCGTCGGGATCATGATTCCGAGGATACGACGGAGGGTCTTTGCGGTCGGTCCGGCTGCGGCCGAGAGCGCCTCGCGCAGGGACAACGTCTTACCAGAGGGTTTCTCCGGCGGCGCGGATGCCGGAACCCCGGGAAGGAGCATTCGCCCGGCAACCATGACAATCCCGGTCTTGAGGAACCCGATCCCCATCAGGATGCCGAAGTAGATCAACCCGAAGACCCCGAGCAGCGGCACGTAGACCGGGATGAGGTAGCGCCAGTGCATCACGACGGCCGGAAAAGAGTTGATGAGCGCCGCGACGATGAGCTCGCCCCTCCCGATCACCCCCTTATGATGGTAATCGACGAGCATCGCGTCCGCCGCCTGCGACGAGACGAACGCCAGGAGAAAACTCGCCCCGCACTCGCGGGGGAGGTGGGAGAAGGTCGTGACCGGGTAGGCGATCTTTGCAATCCTATCGGTGACCCGCAGGGCAATCAGGACTTCGGCGATCAGGACGCCGATGGCGACGATCGGGACCGTCCGGAGCAGGAGATCGAATGAGAGGGCCAGTGCCGCCGAAACAATCTCTGTCGTGCCGTCCATGATTCACCGCTCTGAAGGCTTCGCGTCCCGTAAGACAACATCTGATACGCCGTATCTGAATATCACCATTCTGGATTGCCAGCGCCACGGTATGCCGTTCCAGCGCTGCACGGGCTTTGCTGTGGAAGGAATAAGGCTGTGATGCGGTCTATCTTCACCCTGGCGTCAACAAAATCGCAGAATTTAAATACAATAGATCTGGATGATTTTTAGGTACTCGATGATTGAAGATCATTTAGAGACCTACGACAGCACTCTTGTGCAGAACTGCACATCAGTGCAGAACTGTGTGACCGTGCACTGCACGTTTACGCAGAACGCATTCTCCTTTAGTTAGGGAACCAGCTCTTTTGCTGCGTTCCCGTGTAATGTAACGGTTTTTCAGTTACCGTTAGGTGATTTGATGTTCGGTATTACTGATCCTGCAATCTGGTCTGGATATCTGCTTGCGCTCGGACTTACGCTCGCATGCATAGTGTACGGCCTGCTGAACTGGAATAAAGGAACGGAGGCGGAACGGGGTGGCAGTTGACACTGGACTCTTCATCGCGGTGACGCTGGTTTACCTCGCCATCATCATCTGTCTCGGTTATCTCGGCTACCGCCAGACGAAAGGCGACGATGACTATATGGTCGCCGGCAGAAAGGCCAATTCTGTCGTTCTTGCCCTCTCCTACGGTGCGACCTTCATCAGCACATCCGCAATCATCGGTTTCGGCGGGGTTGCCGCCCAACTCGGCATGGGGATGATCTGGCTGACCGTCCTCAATATTGGGCTAGGGATCCTCGTCGCGTTCATAGTCTTCGGGAAACAGACCCGCCGTATCGGGAGCAAACTCCGTGCCGTGACCTTCCCCGACCTGATGGGGAAGTGCTATCAGTCGCCGTTCATGCGCTACGCAGCAGGGCTCGTCATCGTCATCGCCATGCCGCTGTATACGGCGGCGATCCTGATCGGAGGAGCACAGTTCATCACGAGCACGTTGCAGATCCCGTACGACACTGCACTCATCGCGTTTGCCGCAGTCGTCGCCCTCTACGTGGTGTTCGGTGGGCTCATTGCCGTCATGTACACCGACGCACTGCAGGGCGGGATCATGCTCGTCGGCATGACCGTCCTCCTCGTGCTCACCTACGTCCACCTCGGGGGCGTCGTCGAGGCGCATACCGCCCTTGCCGCGATGTCGGACCTCGTCCCGGAGGCGCTTGCCGCCGGAGGGATGACCGGGTGGACCTCCATGCCGGTATTCGGGTCGCCGATATGGCTTACCATGGTGACGACGCTCGTTCTCGGCGTGGGCATCGGGGTGCTCGCGCAGCCTCAGCTGGTCGTCCGGTTCATGACCGTCAAAGACGACCGTGCACTGAATCGTGCGGTCCTCGTCGGTGGGCCGTTCATCCTGATGATGACCGGCGTCGCCTTCACGGTCGGTGCGCTGACAAACGTCTACTTCTACCAGACGGAGGGTTTGATCGCTCTCGCGGCGGCACCCAACGGCAACGTCGATACAATCATACCGAACTTCATCAACGCATCGATGCCGGACCTCTTCGTCGTCATCTTCATGCTGGCGCTCCTTGCAGCAGCGATGTCCACGCTCAGCGCCCTCTTCCACGTCATGGGAACATCGCTCGGGTTTGATCTCGCACGGCGCACCGATTCCGGTAGAGCGGCGATGCGACCGATCCAGATTGCGACCGTCGTCATGATCGTCGTGAGCGTCGTCCTTGCCTTCATCCTTCCCGGCAGCATCATCGCCCGGGCGACAGCGATGTTCATGGGCCTCTGTGCATCCGCGTTCCTGCCGGCCTACGCTCACGCTATGTACTGCAGCAGGCCGTCGATCCGTGCAGCAAAGATCAGTCTCGTCGTCGGAACGGTTGCCTGGTTTGTCTGGACCGCCTTCGTCCACGTCAAGGAGTCGGCAGCGCTCGGGATCTCGAATCTCCTCTTCGGGGTTCCGGCAATCCTTTCCGCGCCGTGGCAGGATGTGGACCCGCTCGTCGTCGCCCTTCCCCTCTCGACGGCCGCGCTGCTGGTCGGGTGGGCACTCGACCGCCACGAGGTGACCGCAGAGGAAGCGGCCAAGGCTGCCTGACGGCTCCTAACTCCATTTTTATGGCGCCCGGCTGCAGTTTGCCCCCAGAGTTCCTTTGAGCGGATGTGAGCGGCGGAAGCATGCTTCCACCTCCGGTGTGGTCGTGCATGCCGCGTATGAGCCCCACCTGTCACAGTGCGGCTTCGCATCTGTCCATCCACCGGTTCTTGAGCCGGTTCAGATCCAACACTCAAAACCCGGGGCAAACGCAAAAGGGCGCATTTCTGGTCACCACGAATGTCATACGGCTGAATACAATCCTGTATCTTCAAAACCTGGACGCCAGCACGGTAAAGAAATGAGAAGGTTTGTGCAGTATGTTTATTTTACCCTCTTGTAGTGTGAGGAGACAACAGAGGCTGGCCGATTGGAACCATTCGGGAAAACTCCTGCCTTTTCATGACATATTTCATGAATCGGCGCACGACGCACCGGGTTTTCCCGCACCTTACCGGGTATCCATCACGACGGTTTCAGACAATGGCGGGCCCGGGAGACGTGTGTACTATGCTTGAGGATACAAAGAAAGATCAAACATGTAAGATGCCAGCAGAGGCCCCGACGATGCCGGAAGAACGGATCCGGCGTGTCACATTTGCACTGGTGGTCTCCATGCTCGTCAGCACGCTTCTGGGTGCCGTCGAGGTCGGCCTCTTTGTGGTCACGGGCAACCGTGCACTCCTGACCGACGGGTTTGTCAACATCGTCGGCCTTGTTCCAGGAGTACTCTCCCTGATAAGTGTCCGCCTCGGTCAGCGGCAGGCCGACTGGAAGATGCACTATGGCTACCGGCGCGTGGAGACGCTGATGCTTTTCCTCGTTGCGCTGGCAGTCTGCGGTTTTGCGATCAAACAGGCTGCGGATACGATCCTGTACCCGGCCGAGAACCTCATTCCCGAAATAGGCGCCCTCATCGCCGGGTACGCGATTGCCGCGATCGCCGTTGGACTCCTCCTCGTGCGGTATCTCTGGCGCGTGGGAAAGGAGGTGAACAGCCGTCTCCTGCTCCTGAATGCTGTGCTGCTTCAGGGCGATCTCGCCATATCCGCGATAATCTTCATCGGGGGAGTGCTGCTCATCGTCTCTCCGACCATGACGCTTCTCCAGACCGCCATTACCCTTGTTGTGGTGCTGATCATCTTCGCGTACGGGGCGAAAGAGGCCATCGACGCAGCACAGGAACTGGTCGACGCAAACCCCTCGCTCCAGGCAACCGCGCTCGTCGAGCGGATCGTCGAGGAGAATCCGGACGTTTACTTCATCGCAGAGCAGCGGATCCGGGGGTTCGGGGGCGCCCTCTCGGTCGAGCTGACCATCGAGGTGGACCCCAATGCGACCGTGCAGGAAGCGTATACACTCGCAAAGGAGCTCGAGAACCGGATACGGTCGGAGATGGACAACATCATCGATCTCCGGATCAGGACGCATCCTTCCGGGGCGTTCGTTGAAGCGGAACTGAGCGGCGATACGCCCTTTATGAGCGATATCCGGTCGTGAATGTTCCCGGCGCCGTAACACCGCCCTCTCTCGCGGAGATCCTTCAACCCCCCGATGCCGCAGAGAACCCCGGGCGGTTGTTTATTCGTTATTCTCCGAACAGAAGCAGATCCTTCGTCCTCCCGAGGATCGGCTCCGGCGACCGGCAGCGCAAATGGATGTTTTGCCGGCCCCGTCCCCGATCTGTTCGGTCGGGCGGGTGCTCGACCGCCACGAATTGATCGTAGAGGAACCGGCATCTGCCGCCTGAACGGCCGCTCCCTGCTTTGTTGCAAAAAAGGTTACCGCGAGGGAACCCGCGGTTGCTCTCCCCGCATCACCCTTCGGGCCGGAATGCAGCGGAGATGAATCCTCGCAGCTCCCCCGCATCCGAATCGACGGTGTCCATCGCCAAGAAGAGATCCTCCGTCGAGATCCAGGCAGGAGGATACTTGTACCGGGAGACGTCAAGGACCAGGAACCGGTCCGACTCTCTGTCGTACGCGGCTATCGGTGAGAAATGGCCCCCGCCCACCTGCCCGACAGCCGTCCGGAGGTAATTTACGATGATGAAATCGCCCTTCCGGGCCAGGTTCTCCGAAGCCAGTCTCCTGAACTCATCGACGCTGATCTCGTCGGCGTGGTGGACTGTCACGTTCACGCCGTACTGCTCAAGGACCGCCCCGACCTCACGCAGGAACATGCCGTTCTTTGAGACGGCCTCCGGGTCCGCAACCTCCCTGACGTCAGCCCGTTCAAAGAGATTGTCCTGGGTGAAGTAGCGGTACTCCCCAAACTCCGGCGTCTCGGGTGCGGGGACCCCAAGACCGTTGAGCACCATCACCATGCTCGCCGGACCGCAGTAAGTGAGGTGCTCCTGGGTTACAAAGTGCTCGGCAAGAAGGAAGTAATCCGCGTTTGCCGTGCTCCGAAAGAGCAGGGCCCGGCCCTCCGGAGAATCGAAGGCGATCGGGCCCTGTGGAAGGGGGCTGGGGGTAGCGGCAAGTCCCGCAAGCCAGACGACAATGACGACGCCGAGTATGATCCCGGCGGTCAACCACAACTTCTTCATGTACGTCTCCCCTCCTCCCGAACTTGAGCGCTGACGTTCATCTCCCCGGACGACCCCAGTTTCTTTGCCAGCACGTCCCCAAAACAGGTGCAATCGAGATAGCCGGCTCGCGTCCAGTACTCGAGATCCCCTGCAAGGACGCTGCCGCCGCCGATCGCGATCTTCTGCTTCATGATCTTAAAGACCTCTTCAAGGTACTCGTCGGTGGTGACGACGCGCTCCCCCGTCACGTAGGGGTAGACTTCATCGGCCAGCGCATGGGCGTCCCTCCGTGCTCCGTCGGGATCGTAGAGATGGCCGGGGAGCGACCCGTGAGCCCCGAGCGTTCCGACGGTCTTGACACCAAGCGACGTCATCATCATCCCGAGGTAGTTCTGCACTTCGGGAAGGCCGTTTCCCGCCGTGGTCGCAACGGTCACGCCGGCTTTCCCGGCGAGCCGCATCGTATGGAGCCAGGCCGGGAGGCGGTCGAAGAACGTCTTCATCTGCGCGGAGACATTGATCGTGTATACCGGGGAGCCGAGGACGATGAACGAGGCGTCCTCCATCCGCTCCTTGAGCATCGCCATGTCGTCGTGCTGATCCTGGGGACAGAGTCCTTTGCTCATGCACGTCCAGCAGCCCTTGCAGTATCGGATGGTCGTCTCGGCCGGAGTAAATATCTCGTACCGAATCGCATTGTCCTTCTCTGCCAGGCGATCGAGCATCATCTTTGTCAGGGCATAGGTATTGGAACGGTTGCCGTGGGGGCTGCCGACGTATGCAAACACTGTTGGCATGCAGAAAAACTCCAATTGATGAAATTTAATCCATGCGATTCGATCCGGCAGAGATCGGCAGCCGGAGTGATCCGGCTGCCCGGGGGCATCTCCTGTAGAGAGGATATACTCCCCGCCGATCCGCACCTGCCCCCGCCCGCCGAACATGAGTCGCCCGTCTTCGGGGCGGAGCAAGAGGACGATCTTCAGGTTCACCCGGTCCGGCCCCTGCCCGATGACGAGCGTCCGGTACGTCTACGGGGCGGCAGCCTCATCGTTCTTGCGGGAGTGCCTTCGGGCAACCGTCAAAAATGGTAAAGGGGTCAGTTCTTCCTGTTTCCCGAAATCAGCAGCAATCCTGCAATCAGCAACGCACCGCCGGCCAGGACCGGGGAGAGCGGCGACTTCTGGGTGGGGATCGGTGTCGGCGCGGGGTTCAGCGTCGCATACAGATCGACCGTCTCCCCTGCACCGGGGTACCGGTCGATCACGCCGGTATAGGCCGCGTACCCGTCCTTTGTCAGGGTGTATGTCCGGTAGGGGGTCCCGGTTGTGTAGACCTGCACCGAGAGGACACCCTGGCTGATGGTGCCCTTGACCTCGTTGTCGAACATCACCGTTGCGCCGTCGACGTTGGCGTGGACGGTGTACCAGCCGACATCGCCGCCGATCGGGGCAGGGGTCTGGACCGGGTTTAAGGTTGCGTAGAGGTCAAAGACCTCGCCCTTGCCGGGAACTCTGTTGATGTCTCCGTAGTACGTAGCGTATCCATCCATCTCAACGCGGAACTTGCTGTAGGGGGTCCCGGTGGTGTAAACCGGGACGTACAGCACGCCGCCCTGGATCTCGCCCTTGTACTGGTTGTCAAAGTAAACCTGTGCTCCATCGATGTTGCAGTAGACCGCGTACCACCCGTTGTCTCCGCCTAAAGACGGCTGAGCGCTCACGGGAAGAACAAAACAGCAGGCAACAAGTAAAACCATGAAGGTGTGGCGTAGAACGCTCTGCATAAAGCCTCCGCTTCAGTTAAAAGAACACACTGTTTACTTATAAATGCATCTATAATCCATAAGGCCAAACAGGCCTTAAAACATGATTTTATGGAATAAAAAGGAGTTTTATAGTGTTATACTTCCCACGTGCCGGAAGGCCGTAACCCAGCATATATGAGGCCATGCGCTGCAGTCCAGCGTTCCCGGAGATCACGGTATTTATTGGACGTCCGATGGACCAGGGCCTTGGTGGACTGAAATACAGGAAACCCTGAATAGTTCCCGGGAAACCGGCGATCAAAAAGGAAAAGGTCACCCACAACCTGCCCCTCTCTGGGTTGTCAGACGACACACCCTACCTCGAATGCAGGACAAACAGAGGTCGCGAAAGGATGGTGTTCGACGCAAATTGGTTTACAGTCCCATTGTTCAGACCGCTTCCGGACGTTTCAACCAAAATCAGATCAGATAGCCTTATGGTGTCATACCCCCTTCAGGCACATGTGGTGATAGACCATGTCAAAATGTTACAGTTGCGGTGCAGAGATCAATCCTAAGAAGACCCGCTGTCCGAAGTGTGGAGCAAAAGTTGAAGCAGGGAGCGGGAGACCGCAGGAAGCAGCACCTGCCAGGGGGCGGCGGTAAAGACCCCAGCACCCTTTCCCTGGATCTCTTCTATTCAATCTTCTCTTTTTGCGCCCGCGGGGAAGTGCGCCACCAGAAGTACACCTCATATATCAGCAGCGCGAGCAGCACCACGCAGGCCCCGAGGAAGAAGCCCATCACCAGGTCGTGGACCGACGACGCTCCGGCAGCAGCATCAAAAGTTGGTGCCCGGAGTACCGAGAGTTCCTCGCCGCTTCCACTGGCAGCCTTTACATCAGGCGGCACGTCTTGGAACCCCGGCATGATGACCGGGAGAAACGTCGCAAGGCTGAGGCTCGCGAAGATGGCTATCGCAAAGAGCGTCGCGTATTTCTTAAACACCGACCGCAGATCGCTCACCGGCGGGGCGATGATGAGCACCTGGTTTGCAAGGCCATAAACCTTCACCTCGCGCCCTTTCTCGCTCCACCGGGTCTCGGTAACTTCCAGAAGCCCGGCTTCAAGGAGGTTTTCTATGTGGTAGGTAGCGGTGGTGATGGGGATATTCATCCGGCGCGCAACCTCCGACGACGTCAACGGTCCGGCTCCGAAGGCCTGAATGATCGCGTTTGCCGTCTGACTCGCCATTGCCCGGGCGATCTTCTGTGCCCGCTCATCACCCGGCTGGATAATCACAACATCATTGTCCATGGAGTGCTTCTAGAATCTTGGCACGCCCGCGCTCGAGCGCCTCACCGATCCGTGAGACGTCCGATCCGGCACCCTGTGCAAGGGTCGGCTTACCCCCACCCTTTCCGCCGAGGATGCTACAGACCTCCCGAACAAGATCGGCAGCGTTCACAGCCGGTGTGCCCGAGGTCGCAACCACCCTCGCGTTTCCGTCTGCCGATACCAGGAGCGCCACGCCGCCTTCATCGGCGATGGTGGTGGCAAGCGCGACGAGTTCCTTCTGGGCCGCATCCACCTGCTTGATGACGACCCGGACACCGTCCACCGTCTCACCGGCGAGATTCTGCTTCTCAAGGTCCACCACTTTCTTTTGGAGGCGCTCGATCTCCTTCTTCTGCTCTTTCCATTCCCCAAAGAACCGAGCTACCGTCGCCGGCAGGTTCTCGGGCTGGACGCTCACCACATCGGCTGATGCCCAGAGAAGTTCTTCCATGTGCTGCACTGCCTGGACGGCAGCAATACCGGCCGCAAAGACCAGCCGCTCCACACCGTCCTGGATATGCTCAACACCGATGATGCGTATCAGGCCAATCTCGCCGGTTGTCCGGACATGGGTTCCCGCGCACGCCTGCACGTCACTTCCCACCTGCACCGTCCTGATCTCCCGGCCCGGCGGGACACCGCCCTGGTAGAGGCCGAACCCATACTTCTGCTCTGCTTTCGTCCTCTCCTCGATACGGATGTAGACCGGTATATTGGCCATGACCAGGCGGTTTGCCTCTATCTCGATCTTCCTGAGCTCATCAAGCGTGATGTGCTTGAAGTGCCGGATATCCAGGCGTGAGGTCTCGATTCCTTTCTGGGCGCCTGCCTGGTGGACATGAGCCCCGAGCACCTTCTTTGCGGCATAGAGCAGGACATGGGTCGCCGTGTGGTGGCGCATCAGCGACCAGCGGCGTTCCTCGTCCAGCACGCCTTTCACCCGATCACCCCGCTTCAAAGTGCCTCCGGTGACCCGGTGGAGTATCACCTCCCCAATCTTCGTCACCTCTTCCACCCGCACCATCGTCTCGGATGTCACCAGGGTTCCGGTATCGGACGGCTGACCGCCTCCCTCTGGGTAGAAGAGCGTCTGGTCCAGCACCGCCATCCCGTCGAAGAAGTCGAGCACCATTGCCTCGAACTCAATCTCAGTCGGGAGTTCGTAGTAGAGTTTCTTCGTCGGGGGCAGGGCTGCTGCCCGCTCCCGGTAGGGAGCGAGCGGGTCTTCCTCTTCACCCTCCTTCTGCGCCTCCGAGTGCATGTCGGCGATCTTCGAGTAAAAGTCGTCGGGGATCTCCACGACCACGTCCTCGGCGGCAGCGACATCCTTCACCATCTCGGGTGGGATGCCATGCGAGTCGTACAGGGTGATCACCTCTGAGAGGGGAACCGGAGAACTCTTTGCCTTGTAGTTCCGGGCGATCTTCTGGACGATCCGGGTCCCGCGCTCAAGGGTGTTTGCATACCGGGCTTCTTCGTTCTCCACAATCTCGCGGACCACGTCAACGTCCTGACCGAAGTTCTCGACCCCCACGACCTGCATCTGTGCTTCCACGAGGTCAGCAAGTTCTTCCTCCATCGAGAGGTCATTCATCATCCGGAGCGTCCGGCGCAGTACGAGCCGGGCGAGATACCCTTCCCGGACGTTCGAGGGGACGATGCAGTCGCCGAGCATGTAGGCGAGACAGCGTGTGTGGTCGGCGATGGAATAGACCTTCTCAATCGGGGCGACAATCCGCTCCAGCTGCTTCACCGGCACGTTGATCGCCTCAGCAACCTTCTTTCGAAGGTTGTAGAGGTTCGACCCGGAGATATCCATCACGCCGGCAAACCTGGCGCTGAGACCCATGATCTTCGTGAACTCGGGGCTATCAAGGAGGTCTTCAAGGTGAGCCGACCGCATCAAGCGGCTCACCATCTCCGGGAAGACCGCATCGTAGATCGTCGGCGAGCCCTTCGATGCCCAGACAAACCTCTCCAGGCCATATCCGGTATCCACAATCTTGAGCCGCATCGGGTAGTAGGGAACCCCGGCCACCATGACGGGCGGTTGATCGGTCTTCTGCCGTCCGAGGTTCATGAAGACCAGCGTCGCAACCTCGAGACCGCCGATGAGCACCTCAACGGATGCCCCGGCGTTTCCGCCTCCGTACCACGGATGCTCCTTATAACTGACCCGGGCGGGATCGCCGCCGATGGACTTGATGAACTCATCACAGAGGGCAACAGTCTCGTCCTTCCAGTATATCTGCTCTTCCGGGGTATTGAAGGCGTGATGCGCCATCATCTCAAAGAGCGTCAGGTGCCGCCCCGATCTGCCGACAGAGTCAAGGTCGTTTAAGCGGATGCAGGGCTGGGATATGGTCAGCGGGTTTGCCGGCGGGGGGACGACCCCGCTTGTGACAAATGGCTGGAAGTCTGCGATGGACGCGATGGTCAGATAGATGTCATCTCTCCACCGAGCGGCTACGGGATATCGGTCAAGGCGTGTATGGCCGTGCCGCTCAAAGAACGAGAGGAACGCCTCCCGCATCTCATCGACAGTATGGGGTTTGAAGACCGGGTTGCCGATGAAGTTGTACGTCACGCACGGAGCGTCGCCGCAAAACTCCTGTTCAGGGTCCCGGGTCCAGAAGGCCGCCCCGCAGCTCTTGCAGACCTTCCGCTCAAACCCTTGAGATCGGAAATAATCAAGCGTATATTCTTCTTCGAGCATTGAAAATCACGCAGCATAATTTGGTATGATTGAGAGCGATATAGTTGTTTGTGCGAAATCTTCAAACATTCCACGTGTCCTGATACCAGAGATCGTAGAATTCATATAGACCCGTCCGCTCAGCGAGGCGTACCGCAAGGATGTGCCAGCACTCGCGTCCCCGGAAGAGAAAATCGCTGCACGTACAGAAGTCGCCTTCAACAATATACTCATCACCTCTCCCAACTACGACGAAGAAATCGCGATAACGCTTCACTCGACCTTCGTCAACGGCCCCAAGCGCCTTCCTTCCCCGCTCGCCATAGACACGCTCGATGCAGGCACGAAATTCCGGCGTCAGCACCCGGTCCTGCTCGATCTTTTGCCAGATCCCCCTCATGGAACTACCACAACATGGGGCGGATCAGGGATATAATGCCACCCCATGCGGGATGCAAGTGCCTCCATGGCAGGTGCTTCGAGCGCATAGTGAGTGGCCTCAAGACAGGGTATGGGAGACGCACGGGCTACGCTGTGCTTCAGTTCCGCCGAGAGGAAGGCCTCTGCGCCGAGGTCGACGGCCTCCCGGATCAGATCGGGATCAAACCCGCTGCCGCCCACGATCGCCAGGCGGCGGATTCTGTCGATCTCACCGTAAACCCGGATTCCCCCTCCCGGAAGGCGACGGGCGATCTCTTCCGTATCAAGAGAGCAGTCGCCGACAAGCCCGACCGTCATCCGCTCTGTCGCGGAGAGACCGAGTCTTGATGCCAGAACGTCGTTGACGCCGCCTTCGGCACGGTCGAAGTTTGTGTGCATCACATAGAGGTTCATCCGGGAGGCAAGGATGGTCCGGAGCAGGTGCGAGACCGGCCCCCTGACCACCGTGATCGGGTGCCAGAGAGGCGTATGATGGACGACCAGCATATCGGCGCCGGCGCGAGCGGCAACCTCCACCACACGCTGTGTGGCGTCGAGCGCACAGCAGACGGTCCCGATCTCATCCTTCCCCTCGACGACGAGACCAATCTTTCCGGCATCATACTCTTCAGCCAGTTCGGGCGGAGCAACCTGCTCCATCGTGGCGACAAAACTCCGGATATCCATGCAGTACTTCATGTGAATCTCACCTGATAAAAAGGTGGACGAGGGGTGCCGAAGAATGGGGGCTCGATCATGTTTCTGCCCGGAAGGTTTTTCAACGATGGGGATCTTGCACATCCGATAACCTCAGGTGATTTTTAAAGATAAGAATAGCCAATATCGGTGAAAAACAAACCAGATTCCATATGCAAAATAGGAATTTTTATAAGCAAAACTGCCGATAATCGACTATATTTTTGTTAAAGGAGATGGATTATGCTGAGATCCTTTATCATCGGAATGACACTCCTCGTTCTCTGCGCCGGCGTCCCGGCCGTCTCTGCAGGCTTAGGAGGAGATCAAGGATGGTACCGTGTCCACTGCAACATCGACGGTGCCGATGTCTACTTTGACGGACAGTACAAAGGTACCACGTATGGAGGATGGGTCGACATACCGGTCTATACCACCGCATCACCTTACCACACCATCCGGGTCGAGAAGAGCGATTACCAGACCTACTCCGGCAACCTGCCTTCGGGACCCACGGCTGGCGAGACCGTGAATGTCTATGTGACGCTGCAGCCGGCCCAGACCGTCGGTTCGATCTCTGTCTCATCGAACCCCTCCGGTGCGGCCATCTACTTAAACGGGAACTACCGCGGGGTGACTCCGCTCACGATCAAGGACCTCGCTCCCGGGACCTACTCCCTTGAAGCCGAGCGTTCGGGCTACAACTCCGACCACGCCACCGTCACGGTCAGGTCCGGGCAGCAGTCGGAGATACGATTCACCCTGACACCGATCCAGCAGTACGGATCGATCGAGATCACATCCGTCCCCTCCGGTGCCTACGTCTATATGGACGGTGTCTACAAGGGTCGGACACCCCTGACGCTCACGAGTGTCTCGGCAAAGAGCCATATTATCGAACTTGATCGTGCAGGCTACTACGACTGGAAATCGACGGTCACCGTGACCCCCGGGGTCACCCGCTACGTCGACGCCCGACTGACGCCCCTCCCCTCAGAGTCTACCGGGGCTATCGACGTGGTCTCCTACCCGGCAGGGGCGGACGTCTTCCTTGACGATAAGTACCAGGGGAAGACCCCCTCGGCAGGGGTATACACGATCTCGAATGTCGCGGTCGGGTCCCATACCCTGAGAGTCGCTCTCTCCGGATACCAGGACTACATAACAACGGTCTCCGTCAGTGCAGCAACCACGAGCCATGTCACCGCGGCCCTCCAGCCCGGCCAGCCAGGCACGACCGGTTCCATCGCGGTCACCTCATCCCCCTCAGGCGCTGATGTCTACATCGACAACGTGTATAAGGGCATCACCCCTCTGACCGTCGATGGTATTAGCCCCGGCAACCATGCAGTCAGGGTGGCGCTTGCCGGCTACAGCGACTGGTCGACCAACGTCCAGGTTGGCGTCGGAAGCATCGCCTCTGCCTCGGCATCGCTCTCCACCGTCCCGACCCAAACACCCAGTGCAGGCATAGCGCCATTTGCTGTTATCGGGGCACTTGGAATTCTCGGACTCTTTACTGCCCTGCGCAGGCGCAATTAAACCCAACTCTTTTTTCTGAAATACTCGTGGTGTGTTCCGTTCGATCTCTGCTGTAGTATCTGTATACCTGACCGGATATTACCTAAAGTAATAATCAACACCTATAAATATTCTAAAATTGAATATACGTCCATGGAAAAGTCCCTGGACCTCATCAATGCCCGGATACGCGACGGTAGTGCACGGGTCGTTACCGCCGACGAGATGCCGGGTATCGTCGACGAATTGGGAGAGGAAGGAGCACTGGCGGAGGTCGATGTCGTCACGACCGGGACGTTCGGGGCAATGTGCTCCTCCGGCGCCTTCTTCAACTTTGGACACGCCGACCCCCCTATTCGGATGGAACGTATATGGCTCAACGACGTTGAGGCATACGCAGGAATCGCTGCGGTCGACGCCTACCTGGGCGCAACTCAGGAGGCCGAGTCCAAGGACCAGCCGTACGGCGGCGCCCATGTCCTCGAAGAACTCGTTGCCGGGGGTACCGTCGAACTGCGAGCGACCGCCCACGGGACAGACTGTTACCCGCGCCGGAGCATCACGACAGAGTTGCTGCTTGAGGATATGAACCAGGCAATCATGGTCAACCCGCGAAATGCCTACCAGTGCTATAACGCAGCGACGAACACGACGGATCGGACGCTCCACACCTACATGGGAACTCTCCTTCCGCGGTGCGGCAACGTCTCCTACTCCGGTGCAGGAACCCTCTCACCGCTCGCAAACGACCCCACCTTCCGGGTCATCGGGAGCGGCGTCCCGATCTTCCTTGGCGGGGGAGAGGGCATGATCATCGGAGAAGGCACCCAGCACTCGGCGGGCACCGGGTTTGGAACCCTGATGGTGGCCGGGGATATGAAGCAGATGCGCCAGGAGTTCCTGCGTGCAGCGGTGATGAACGGCTACGGAGTAACGATGTATATCGGCGTCGGCGTCCCGATCCCAGTGCTCGATACCGAGATCGTCCGGAGGACAGCGGTACGCGACGAGGATCTCATGACCAGTATCGTCGATTACGGCACGCCCCGGCGAGATCGGCCGGTGCTGGCAAGGGTCAGTTATGCCGACTTAAAGAGCGGATCCGTCGAGATCGGCGGCGAGACGGTCAGGACGTCGTCGCTCTCCAGTTACAGGAAGGCCCTGGAGGTAGCACGGGAACTGAAGGCCTGGATCGAGGCGGGAAAGATGGAGCTTGCTCTTCCCACCCGGCGGATCGACCCGGCGAAACGTGTTAGACCCATGCGGGAGACCGCCGTGACCCCCCGCGTCCGCGACATCATGAACCGGCAGGTGATCAGCGTCACCGAGGATGAGGAGATCCAGGTTGCGGCAAAGCGGCTGCTGAGAGGCGAGACGAACCATCTCCCGGTCCTTGACGGCAACGGCACGCTTGTAGGAATCATCACCACCTACGACATCTCAAAGGCGGTGGTGAGCGACGGGCGGCTGCGACTGGTGAAAGATATCATGACCAGAGAGGTGATCAAGACGAGCCCCGACGAGTCGGTGGATATCGCCGCTCAGAAACTGGAACATAACAACATCAGCGCCCTCCCGGTGGTGGACGCGACGAACCGGGTGGTCGGCATCCTCTCGGCGATCGATCTCGGGAAGCTCTTCGGCGGGAGGCGGCGACGATGAAACTCCTGCTGACGTTCTCCCGAAAGGGAAGAGGCGACCCGGGAAGAGAGCCGGTGATTGCCCGGGTGGTGAAGGAGACCGGGGTCCTCATCAACGTCGAGAAGGCCAACATCGACTCGATGGCAGGCGAGGTGCTGATCGACGTCCCGGATGGCGATGCGGAGAGGGTCCAGCGGCGTCTCGAGGAGCTCGGCGTCTCGGTCCGCGTGATGGAGAATGCCATCGTCCGCGACGAGGAGGAGTGCGTCGACTGTGGGGCATGCATCAGCATCTGCCCTCAGGAAGTCTTCTCATTCGACGAAGAGTGGAAACTCCGCGTGCGTTCTGAACGGTGCGTTCTCTGCGGCAAGTGTATCCAGGCATGCCCGCACGGAGCCCTCTCGCAACAAGGATGATCCGGGAACATTTTGAGTTTCGGCAGACGATCACGACGATCCTTGCGGACGATCCCCGGCATGTTGAGACGGCAAAGGCCGGGATGATGGCCGCCAGACAGGAGATCGAGCGGCAGATCTCCCAGGATCCTTATTTTGCGACAACATTTGAGCCCTACGCCCCGAAGAACCCGGGAAAGACCGTCGGGCGTATGGTCCGGGCCGCAGAGGAGGCCTCTGTCGGGCCGATGGCGGCGGTGGCAGGGGCCATTGCCTGGGCGGGGGTAGAAGCGATGATTGCGGATGACGCGATGTTTGCCCTCATCGACAACGGGGGGGATATCGCCCTCGTAAGCGATCGCGAGGTGAAGGTTGGGATTTATGCAGGGGCATCACCGCTGAGCGGGCAGATTGCGTTCCAGATACCACCCCGGAAAGAGATCCTCGGCATCTGCACCTCGTCGGCGACGGTAGGGCCGTCGATCAGTCTAGGCATCGCCGATGCCGTGACGGTCTTTTCCGACGACGTCGCTGCCGCAGATGCCTGGGCGACGGCGATCTGCAATCAGATTAGACCCGACGATACCTCCATCCTCGATAACCTCTCTACGACCAGTATCACGGGTGTGCTCGCCATCATCGGGGATGCGGTCATCCGCTGGGGAGACCTCCCCCGGATTGTGCGGGCGAGGGTGGACGAACGGCTGATCACCGCCGGTCGATCACCCGTCTAGAGGATCTTCGAGATACCTGACCATCTCGGCGTATGCACCCTTTCCTTCGAACCGTGCGAGCGTCCTCTCACCGTCGGTGATGGCAAGAACCGGGCTCCCATCCACCACGCCGAAGATGACCTCGTAGATATCGATCTCGTCGATGACCAGCCCCCGGAGAAGGTCCGAGGCCGCGTGGAGCTGCAGTCGCTCCATGATCAGGTCGTCCGGCGTCTCCCGGAAGAAGTAGTAGAAGACCTGGTAGGCGTTGAGGAGATTCGAGGATAACAACGCCCCTCGGGTCTCTTCATCAAGCGTATCGAGGTTCTCTGCAAGGAGTTCATCGTCGTCGTCGCTCGCCTCAAAGAGTTTCTCGGCAAGGTCCGCCAGTTCCGCGTAATTGACCATACTCAGTTCTCCCCAGATCGTATGCCGCCCGCCAGATAGGACTGGAATGGCGCGGGCGTCTCATGAGTAACTATATCGGTTTTGCCGGAAAAAAGAATAGGTGTGCGTGAGGAAGATCTGGATTGGGCCGTATATCATGGGATTCCACAATCCGGCAGCATTACGGTCGAAGATCTGGTAGCAACAACTGGTTTTGAACCCGGTGCAGTCCGGGCATCGCTTGAGCGCCTGGAGCACTACCTCCTTATTCGGCGATCCGGAGAGGCGGTAAGGCTTCTCTCCATCGAGGAGTCACTGATCGAGTGCCAGTGCCGGCATACGAAAGAGGATCTGCCGTTCGTCATCGAGAACGGTGTCATCAGGGCAAAGAGAGGAGATGAGTAAGACTATGCCTGAAGTAGCCGTGCTCCGGATAGGCCATCGGCCCGAACGCGACCAGCGGGTGACGACCCACGTCGGGCTCGCGGCGCGGGCGCTCGGGGCCCGGGGGATGTATCTTGCCGCAAACGACCCGGGTGTGGCCGCGAGCATCGAAGATGTGGTCTCCCGGTGGGGTGGGGAATTCTTTGTTGAGAACGACGTGAAGTGGCGGCGGTGCATCCAGGACTGGAAAGCCGCCGGCGGCAAGGTCGCACACCTCACGATGTACGGGCTCCGGATGACCGACGTCATCGACGAGATCCGCCGTGAGGATCGGGTGCTCGTCGTTGTGGGGGCGGAGAAGGTCCCGGGAGAGATCTACGGGCTTGCCGATTACAACGTCTCGGTGACGACCCAGCCTCACTCGGAGATCTCAAGCCTCGCCCTCTTCCTCGACCACCTCTTCGAGGGCAAAGAACTCAACCGGGAGTACCCGGACGCGAAGATCCGGATCGAGCCGACGAAAGCGGGCAAAAAGACGGTGGAGCGGTGAGAGGGCGGATACTGGTTGCCGGGTTTGCCACACGACACGTGGCGCAGTCAGCCCATCGGGCCGGTTATACAGTCTACGCCGTCGACCATTTCTGTGACCAGGACCTTGCCTGGTACACGGAGGATTGCCTCGCATTCGACGAACTTGACGAACTCCCGGAGAAGATTGCCGAACTTGCCGCCCGCCGTCCCGTCGATGCTCTGGTCGTCACCTCGGGCGCCGAGACCATCGGGACGACGATCCCGCTCTGCGGCACGCCGCCGAAGAAAGTGGAGCGGTTCCTCGACAAACTGGAGATTCAGCGATTCTTTGAGGGACTGGACATCCCGGTCCCGCCGCTTGCAGGGGTTGAAGAGTTTCCCGCGATGGTCAAGCCACGCCAGGGGGCCGGAGGATGGAGGAACGCGATCGTAAAGACCAGGGAAGAACTCCGGCAGTGGGAAGAGGCCTGGCCTGACACCCCCTACATTGCACAACACCTCGTCAGCGGGATCCCGTCAAGCGTCTCCTGCGTCGCAGACGGTCGGCGTGCGCGGGCCATCGCGGTCAACCGGCAGATCCTCCGGGGAGACGGTGAATCCGCGCATGGGTTTGCCGGATCGATCACCCCGTTCGCCCATCCGCTTGTCGGGGAGATGGTCGCGGCAGCCGAGCGCATCTGTGCCGCAAGCGGGTGCATAGGCTCGATCGGTGTCGACTTCATGGCGGGAGATAAACCCTGGGCGATCGAGATAAACCCCCGGTTCCAGGCGACCGTGGATACGGTTGAGATGGCGACAGGAGAGAGTGTCTTTTCACTGCATATGGATGCCTGCCGCGGTGTGATCCCTGCAGCGATGCCGAAGACAAAAAGGGTCGCGATCCGGCGGATCCTCTTCGCAGAAAGGGATATGCGGCTTGATGCCGATCTTTCGGCGCTTGCACCCCGGATTGCCGACATACCCTGGCCCGGTACCGAGTTTGAGGAAGGGAACGCAGTCGTGAGCGTCTACGGATGCGCGGAGACAGAAACGGCGGCACTCCAGGATCTTGAGAGAAATACCGAAGCCGTCCGGAGGCTGATCCGGGGTTGAGCCCCGGACGCGCCTCCGTCAGCCTCTTCAAACCGGAAAGGAAATTAAATATTGAGAACCCAAGTACGGGGCACCGATGTGGGAGAGATCTATTATACAATATTGCGTATAGGGGAGAATTGAGCATGGTATCCGTCAATGAGCTGTTGAATGATCCAGCAATCCACGCCTACATTCAGCGCATGATCGGGGATGAAGGGGTCGAGCTTCTCAGGCGCTTCCCAGAAGTTGGGGAGCACAGCGACGAGGAACTTGCCGAGAAGACCGGGGTCAACCTCAATACTGTCCGTCACACGCTGTATACTCTGTATGAAAAACGCCTTGCCGAGTATCGGCGGCTGAAGAACACCGAGACCGGTTGGCTTACATATCTCTGGCATCTCCGCATGGATCGCCTCAACGAGGTGATCGAGGAGGAGATCAAGAATGCACTTGAACATCTCGACGCGCGGCTCGCCTACGAAGAGAAGAACGACTTCTATATCTGCAAGGGCTGCGGCGCAATCTACACCTTCGCCGATGCCGCGAACTGGAACTTCGAGTGCCCGAACTGCGAAGAGATGCTTGAGCACTTCGATAACGAACTCCTCGCCAACGCACTCAGGAGAAGGGTCAACAAGATCAAGGAGAGCCTCGGAAGTGCGTGAGCAGGATTGTATCGACCTCCTCAGGCGTGCCGGGTGCTCGGAGGGGGTCATCGCACACTGCCGGGCGGTGCGTGACCTTGCACTCACGTATGCTACCGATCCCCTCGTCGACCGCGACCTGGTCGAGGCTGGCGCCCTCCTCCACGACATCGGCCGGGGTGTGACGCATGATATTCATCACGCAGAGGTGGGTGCAGAGATGTGTCGGTCGTTCGGGCTCGATGAAGCGATCGTCGCTATCGTCGAGCGGCACATCGGCGCCGGGCTGACGGCCGACGAATGCTCGCTCCTCAACCTGACCCCACGCGACTGCATGCCCCGGAGACTCGAAGAGAAGATTGTCGCCCACGCAGACAACCTGGTGAAGGGGACCCGTGTCATTACCATGGAAGGGCGTATGCTGCATGCAGTCGCTCTTCCGAGAAGACAGAGGAAGCGGATCTGCCGGCTCGGGCAGGAGATGGAACTTTTTAGATAACCAGCCGGTCAACCTGGGGGAGCGCGCGCAGTTCCTCGTAAACCGATGCCGGAACCCGCGCTTCATCCACGATCATCACAAGTTTTGGCTCCTCTGCAAGGTAAGGATCGGTGACGAATATCTGGCGGATGGAGAGATCGTGATCGACGAGGACTTTGACCGCTGCGCCGACAATCCCCTTCTGTTGCGCATCCTTTGGATAAAGTGTGATAACCGAGAGGCCGAGGGCCTCCGCGACCCGGGAGAGATCGGGCGCGGCGCGCATCCGAAGAAAGACCTCCCGGAGCTCCGGATTTTCGAGGATGCGACGGGCTGTGGCGTCAACGACCCGACGGTCAGTATCGATAGCCCTGCCGATGTGCGTAGCGGGGATCTCGATGCCGTTGCAGGCAATCCGTCCTTCCTCGTTGATGCCGAATCCGTTCTCAAGCAGGAACCGGACGACGCGGCTCTGGGAGGGTGAGTCGGCAAACTCCCGTGAGATGTCAGCCCACATAAGGGAATATTCGCGTGAGGCGCATAAATATACACCGAAGTAGGTCGCAGGAGACCGGCATGTGGCTGTAAAGCATGGCAGATGCCACCAAGGTAGACCTCAAGCCCGGGACCAGAGAGAACTCCCCCTCCCGGGAGAGCAAGGTATTTCTTGTTGCAGTGCGTTGTATATAGGGAACAGAGCGAGGGTTGCCGAGACAGGTCAAAGGCGCAAGGTTGAGGGCCTTGTCACGTAGGTGTTCGGGCGTTCAAATCGCCTCCCTCGCACTCAATCTATCCTGAGATTCTAATCAGATGAGCGGACGCTCTCTATTATCCCATAATTCTCGACTTGATGGCGGATTTGCCGCATAAGTTATCCACAGGAACCAAAATTCAATTTGAGAAGAGTTAACCGCCGAAAGCTCAATATCAATACCTGGATACACATGGAACTGCAGACCGAGAGAAAAGATGGCATTTTAACATTTTGTCTGCGCGGAAGGCTTGATGGTTACGGCGCGGGACAACTCGCCGATGCCATTTCGGCATCGCTGCAGGACGATGACCGGTCGGTCGTCTTTGACCTTGCCGAACTGAGTTACCTGAGCAGTGCGGGCATCCGGGTCCTCGTCGCCACGAAGAAGCAGTTGAAGGAACGCGGCGGCATCCTGGCCCTCGCTGGAATTCAGGATTACCCAAAGAGCGTTCTCGATATGGCCGGAGTAACACCGATATTCTCCATCTATGCAGGGGTCGAGGAGGCCATCGCCGCCTGCAAGAGACCGCTCGACAGTCTCTCGGTCATCAACGAGATCACACGGGCTCCGGTCGTCAGAAACGGCGTTACGTATACCATAGAGCGGGCCTCTACGCAGAGCTCGTCGCTCCGGGTCGTCGGCAGACTGGATAAGATGCTGCGCGCCCGCCTGACGGAGGAAGATATCCGTGCAATACCATTCTCAGCCCTCCAGTACTCGCTCGGCATCGGCGCGCTCGGCAAGGGTGTGACAGATGCGCTCCCGCTCCTAGGAGAGATGATCACGCTGCACGGCTCGGTGGTATGGCTCCCGACCGATGGAAACGCCACACCGGACTTCTTCACGCCGGTGAAGGATACCGGGGAACTCTACATCTATACCGGATATAACGTAGCGCTCAACGGGCCGTTTCACGAGATCGTCACCATCGATGCGGGAGATGGGGGGAGCATCGCGCTCTCCGACGTATACCGCACACTCTTTGAGCTTGCCAGGGAGCAGAAGCGCGACTTTGCCGGCATCATCGCACTTGCCATGTGGGCCGTCGTCGATGGGGTCCGGAGCCTCGGAGTGAAGAAGTCGCCCATTGCCGCATTTGCCCCGGAAAACGGTCTTCCCATCAATTCTGAAGCGAATGTAAAAGAATGGCTCGATGATGACGATGAGCCAAAGTACCACGGCGACACGATGGTCAGCTTCGGGTTCGGAGTAGACTACTCGGCCTGCAACGACGAATGCCTTTCAGCCCTCACCGATCTGAATCGGCCAAGGACACAGCAACTGCAGCTCCACAATCACGGGGTCATCTTCCGGGGGGTGCCATGGGATGCAGGGCTCGATCTCACGAGACAGATCGAAAAGATCTTGAGCGAGGCTCCGTTCATCGATATGCGGCATCTCAAAGACAGCACCCGGATCCGGCGGGCGAAGGTGGGCGTGGCTTATATCTCAAGGATCGACGTGGATGCCTAAGGCCGGAATTGCAGTCGGCCAACTTTCATCATTTTTAAAAATCCTAGATGCGCTCAATATTGGGTCTGATATAGATCCCGGTTCTATTCTAGAGGTTATCTCAAATGCCCCTGCCAGGGGTGATCCGGGGTGCTCTGCTTCACCCGCAGGCACCCCAATGCAGTCTCGACTCCCGACAACAAAAGACCAGTCGGGGCTTATCCTTCGTCCGCCCGATGCGTGATCTGCTCAATCGCATCCTCTGCAGCCCTCTGGACGTACCAATCCGGGTCATTGAGGAGACTTCGGAGAGGATCGACCGCCCGTGCATCCCCGATCTCCGCCAGGACGTCCGCCGCGCGTTTCCGAACATCGTCGTCCGGATCAACGAGCGCGGATACGACCGCATCCATAGCCGGGGCCCCGATACTGACGAGTGCCGCCGCTGCCTCCCGCCGGACGCTGTAGTACTCGTCGTGAAGAAGAGATATGAGCGCCGGGACCGCAGACGGATCACGGATCTCGCCGAGGACCTTGGCCGCCCGCCGCCGGATGCTGTCATCGCAGTCCAGGAGCACCGCGACCAGCGGCCCGACCGCGACCGTGCCAAGCGGGATCAGATCGCTCCATCGTTCCTTTGCGATGAGATAGACCGCCGTCTCTTCTCCCGGGGCCGGCACCCAGCCCAGGCGGTCGAGAGCGTCCGCAGCCCCGGCGCGAACGCGGAAATGCCCGTCCTTGAGTGCGGCAGGCAGCAGCCGACGCGCCGGATCGCCGATGAGCACCAGGGCCATCACCGCACCCATTCTGGCGGTATCATTCCCTTCCCGGAGGACGCGGAGGAGCGGTTCGACCGCCTCCTCGCCCATCATGCCTAGAGCCCGGACAACAACGCGACCCACGTGCCAGTCCTCATGCAGGAGCGTATCTATAAGAGAATCGATTGCACCCGGGTTCCCGATCTTGCCGAGCGTTGCAGCTGCCCCCATCTGGACAACCGGAGAGCCGTTGCGGAGAGCCTGAACCAGCGGCTCGACAGCCGGGTCTCCTATGGTGACAAGCGCCCGCGCTGCCCCAAGGCGGATATGCCAGTCGCGGTCACAGAGAGCATCGATGAGCGGGACGACCGCAGGCTCTCCGATCGTCTTGAGCGCCTCGAT
This sequence comes from Methanoculleus thermophilus, assembly GCF_001571405.1. Classification (NCBI taxonomy): domain Archaea; kingdom Methanobacteriati; phylum Methanobacteriota; class Methanomicrobia; order Methanomicrobiales; family Methanomicrobiaceae; genus Methanoculleus; species Methanoculleus thermophilus. The sequence continues at coordinate 51,245 of NZ_BCNX01000010.1, forward strand.
TGCTCTTCTCTGTCCGCCCTCCTGCTCGGTGCGAAGTTCATCTATCAGTCTCCTGACCGCGGGTGTTCCAATCATGCCAAGAGCCCGCGCCGCGCCCATCTGGACCGCACTGTCAGGGTCATCAAGCGCCTTCACGAGCGGCTCAACTGCTATGGGGCCAAGCTCTGCAACGGATGCCCACTGCTCCTTCGCGATCAGGTAGTGGACGGTCTCGCTCTCGGTCTCCGGCACCCAGCCAATCCGCCCGAGGACCTCCGCCGCTCCCAGACGCACAGCGTAATGCACGTCTAGAAGGGCCGTCGTAAGATCGTCGATGGCTGGTTTCCCGATCCGGGTGAGGGTATTGGCCGCCTCCAGCCGGAGAGTGTCGTTCGAGTGCCCCAACGCCTCAATGAGCGAGCCAACGGCCATATCCCCAAAGCTGACAAGGATATCCCCAGATCTCTGCCGGGTCAGGGGGTCAGCGCTCCCGAGCGCAAGAACCAGCGCATTGACGGACGCAGCACCGATTGTCGTCAGGATATCCGCCGCAATCGGCCCGATATTCGGGTGCCCGAGAACGGAGGCGAGGGGACCGGCAGCAGGAGCCCCGATCCTGACCAGGACACCGACAGCCATCTGACGGAGTTCATCCTCACTTAAGACCCCGATAAGCGGCTCGACGGCCGCCTCCCCGATCCGCACCAGCGTATCGGCTGCGGGGTCCAGGCGAGCCTCATCGCCGAGCAGGCGAATCAGGTGAGGGATTGCAGGGGTCCCAATCCTGGCAAGCGACTTGATCGCACCGGCCTTGACACCCGTATCCGGGTCGGCAAGCCGCACCAAAAGGGGTTCGACAGCCGGGGCCCCAAGGCTCACGACATCCTGCCACTGCTGCAGAGCGATGAGATACACAGCCTGTTCATCCACACCTCCTGGTCTCCAGCCCAACCGGTTTAAGACCGTAGCCGCGCCCAGGCGAGTCATGGCGTTCTCATCGGTGAGCAGATCGGTAAGCGGCTCCACCGCAGCCTCACCAATACCGGTGAGCGCAGTCACCGCACCATCGTGCCCGTCGCCAGCCTCTCCTAGAAGAGGTATGAGGGGTGTTACAGCAGGGGCACCGATGTTGATCAGAGCGTCAACGGCCCTCCGGTGGAGGCGATCACCGCCGTCCCTGAGCAGTTCAACGATGGCCGGAGCGGCCTCGGGTGCTCTGAGCTTGCCGAGGATCTCGACGGCATTCTCCCGGACGGCATCAGATCCTCCGTCAAGCAGCGCAAGGACCGGAGTTACAGCAGGTTGACCGATAGCGACGAGGGCGTCTGCCGCGGCCGGGGCAACAACGTCATCTCTGAGAGCATTGACAAGCGGTTCTACCGCCTCAGGAAGGCCAATCTCCCCGAGCGTTACCGCAGCCTCACAGCGAACGCGATCGTCGCTGCCGTTGAGCGTTCGGATAAGGGGCTCAACAGCCGGCGCACCCATCAGGGCAAGCTCCATCCACTCTTCCCGGGCAATCAGATACCATGCTCGTTCGGTACTGTCCCAGGGTTCCCAGCCCATCCTCTCCAGAATGGCAGCAGCATGGCGACGTGACCGGTCGGAGGTCAGCGCCTGAATCAGGGGCGGGACCGCAGCCTCCCCAAGAGCATAGAGGACTTCGCAGAGTGCCTCGATGACATCAGAATCCGCATCGTCCAGAGCGCGGACACACGCTTCAGCTGACGGCTCCCCAACCTTGATCAGGGCTGCGGCCGCCATTTCCCGGATGTCGGGATCGGAAAGCAATCGGATGAGCGGGTTGACCGCAGGGAGGCCAATCTCCCCAAGCGCCATCACCACAAGCGATCGGAGTTCCTGATCCGCATCGCGCAACAGTTCGATCAGGGGGCCAACTGAGGCCTCTCCAATCTCACCAAGAGTCCTGGCCGCATGCCACCACCTCTCCCTATCCGGAGACCGGAGGATGCTGATAAGAGGTTCTATAGCGGCCTCACCGTAATCCGCCACATCAGGCCATGCCTCGCTGGCGATGAGGTGCCGGATCGTCCCGATCTCATCAGGCGGTCTCCAGTCGAGTTCCCGCAGGATCTCTGCAGCAGATCTCCGGATCTCCCCATCAGGTGCACCTAGGGCCTCAACGAGGGAGGGCACCGCAACTTCTCCAATCTCACGGAGCGCATAGTGGGCGCCGAACTGCACTTCGTCGTCACCGGAGCCGAGCGCGGCAATGAGCGAGGGCACAGCGGGCTTGCCGATACGCACGAGAGTTGCAGCTGCCCTGGTCTGCGTCGCAGTCTCACCGAGGGCGGCGATCAGCGCCGGGATTGCATCTTCACCAATCAAAGCGAGCGTTTCGGCGACGCACCACCGTCTCTCCTCATCCACAAGAGCGAGGGCCCGGACAAGGTGAGCCACGGCATCGGCTCCCAGCTTCACGAGGGTCTCTTGAGCCCGTTCACGAAGCATGGCGTCATCGCTACCGAGATCACCGATGAGCGACTCTATCGAACGGCCTTCATCAAGAAGGGGGGTAGTAACTGCCTCTTGTTCGCCAGAGCCTGGAGCATCGTCAGGCAGATCAGGAATATCTTCTGATATTTCGAGCCAATCCTCAGAGAGATCAGGCAGAACATCCTCAGACAGACGGGCTTTGCGTTCAGCAAGATCCGGGACTGATTCGTCATTCCGATCATTGAGTCCCGGTGTTATCGCGAGATCTTTATCACCGCGGGACCCAAATTGCGGGATGCTCAGGCCGACTGCGGGAAGCTCCTGAGGCTCGTCTGGCTTACCGGGCACGTCATCAGCCGGATTGCACCCGGATGGGAAGTTAAGAGATCTTCCTGCCTTGCCCTGTCCGTCGGGGGGGTGCGTGGCACCTCTCCCCTCCCCGTAAACAAGATCGTCATACTGCCGAAGGGCGTCGGGGATCAGGTCAAGTTTCTCAAAGACCTTCGTATCACCGTCAAGCCAGGCATGTCCCCCTGAAGATACCTTTTCTGGCGTATCTACCTGAGATACTTCAGGATTCAACTGTGAGGCATCCTCCTTACCAGGGGCATGTTCACTTTTGTTCCCTTCAGCCCACTTCTTCGTCCAATAGGCAAGAAAAGAAGTCCCATTCGGCCCAAACAGCCCGGGAAGGCAGACAAGAGGACATGTGGTCTCAAGCGTTGAGAACGCCGGAATACCCGACACTCCTCCATCAGACAGCAGGAGGAAAAGGCATGTGGTTCCAAAGATCGCACATGCCGATGTATACGGCGTCCCAAAAAACACACGTTTGCCAGCCAACCAGGACACATACCCACCCGCACGATCTAACTGTTCTGTCGCCGAATCGTAGATCTTAACGCGGATATCGGCGAAAGCACCGCTCAGAATTTCTCGTGGGGTCTTAGTGCACATTATGAGAAGTATACGCCCAAAAATTAAAAATGTTTGTTTTCCATGCCCAATCAATATAGAATGTTTTAATTATAACCTATTTCAGGAAATTTTTTCTCCCGTACTCCCTGATTGCTGTGAATCACCCGGTGCCAAGATAGCGTTTATACCAGACAAACCAGGGTGTGTCAAGGAGCCCAATGAGACCCTTGCTGACGACCTGCCCAATGATCAGGGGGAGGAGCGGGATGCCGGCAGTGAAGAAAGCAATGCTCACGAAGATGATACTGTCGAGGGTCAGGTCGGCGACATCGGAGAAAGCGCTCCTTAGAACGATCCGATCAGGGTATGCACGTTTCAGCCGGTCGAAAACATATGAATCGAGAGTCTGACTGACCAGAAACGCAACCCAGGACGCGAGGATGATCCACAACCCTTGCGTGAAGATGCTCTGCCATGCCTCCTCGAACTGGAAGGCCGGAGCCGGAGAAAGGGAGTTTGTCATGACTATGAGGATGACAAGGAGGATCTGCGAGAGCAGTGCGATGAGGATGGCGACCTGAGTCATCGATCTCCCGTAGACCTCGTTGATCATGTCGATCGCCTGTGCTATAAACGGATAAATGAAGACAGAAGCAGGCGCAACCAGCGTGACGATGCCGAGATCGAACTCGATGATTCGGGCTGCAATGATCTGCGAGGCGCCGAGATAAATGATATACAGGCCGGTCAGGGTGGCAAACCCATACCCTGGGAACCGCCTGACGACGACGGCTGCCGCATACGTCGCAATAGTGAGGCTGATCGCCCAGTATATCCAGACAAGCGGTATCAGCGTGGAATCCCTCCTCCTGAAAGGTAGAGAAGGTATTCCCGTTCACTGTATTAACACCCGCCTGTTCGGCCTGCAACCATCACAAAACAGCCGGTTAGAAACCTTCGTTCATAATCCGCTCGAGTTCAGAACGCCTGATCCGCCAGGATCCTCCACACTTGACGGCCGGGATCCGCTCTTCCCGAATGAACTCCCGGATTCGGCCGGGGGTGAAGTTCAGGGTTGAGGCGACGTCATCAACGGTGAGCATCCGATCACTGTAGGCATGGTGGCGACAGCCGCCTCCAATCGTCTCCCAGTTCTCGTCCGGCAGCATGATGGTGATGACCGGCTCGCCGTCGTCTCCCGGGGAGACAGTGGCCTTGAACGTGAGGGTGGGAACGAGACCATTCAGGTAGATGCTCGCCTGAAACTCGAACTCCTCCTCGGTCGTCGTACTGGCTTTATCCCTGAACGCATGTAGGATGTCCCACAAATTCTCCGTAACAGTCTCCTGCGGGATGTTTGGGAATGGCACCATAATCTCTGCAGCCCGCGCCGAGACTGCAAGGGGATACATGATGCCTATATCTCTTCCCATTCGGGTGATCTCAATGAGATCACCGTCATCGATAGCATCCTGGCGGCCCTTCCTCTGCTGGTCGGGGTCCGCCAATCCCCAGATTTCAGCAGGTGCCCTCAATTGAGTTTTTCTCTTCTTCATAAAACAGATCTCTCCAGGGATATACTCGCGCTTCTGTAGCACAGTGGGGGGGTTGATCATAAAAGAGTTGCCAAATATTTTGCGTTATTTTTCCAGTTTCTTTCGCTTTAAAGAGGTTTTTCAAGACTCTGGCAACAAAAAACTGCCAGAATCTGACATCTGATCGGATACAGTCTTCGGATACTCGCTCTGCAGCCAATTATCGCCAAAATAAGGAAGCAAATCGCTCGGGTTCTCGTCTCTGAGATCTAATTCGAGGAGCGAACCTCCAACAAAGCCTATATAGCGACAGGGTGAGTCATTGAGCAGTGATTTCTTCATGATCACCGCCCAGGGCGATGCCTACATAGCACTTCTGGGACGCTCAACATGGGCTCTCGTCAACGCATATCATGCAGTCCTGCGGGAGAAGGGGTTGCGCCCCAAACAGGTCTCTATCGTAACCGAGGAACCCTATGCATCGAAGACATCGACCGTAGCCGAGGCCATCCGGATAATATCGGAGGGATATGGCTTCACTCCGGTAATCAGGGTGGAGGTTCTGCCTGAAGCAGACTTTGTGCAGGCCGGGCGGACGATCCGCTCTCTCGTCGCTGACCTCATCCAGCAGGGGTTTTACGTGGCGATCGATATCACCTCCGGGAGGAAGGTCATCGTCGCAGGAGCACTCATCGCGGTCTCACTCGCCGGACTCGATCTAAGACACATTTACTATCTTGCCATGAAGACGACAGACAACGTTGCAAAACCGTACATGATGATCCCTCATCAGATCCAGAAGATCCGGGATATCATGGAGGATGCGGGGGTAAGGCCATGAATGATGCAGTCATCAGGGAAGATGAGCTGCAGATCCTCTTAAACAGCCTAGATGAGATCAACGTCACATATCCGCTCTATGAGGGGGATATCCTCGTTGCACGCCCAGAAGGCATCGGCTACTCCCTGGATCTCCTTGCATCACGCGAGACCTTCCAGGGCTGGCTCGCGGAGTACGAGCCGATTGCCGCCGAACTTCCCAACTACGCAGACTTCCTGGAATGCATGCTCGCAAGCGGGGTCGCCCGCTACGCAAACCAGGCCGCCTTCGATGCAATGCTCACATCGTATGGGCAACTCAAGAAAGCCGTCTTCTTTGGTCTGGATACAAATCTCTTCTACCATGGCTTTGCAACAAACAACCCGGAGATCGATCATGCCTCCTACCTGATCGTTGAGACCGTCCGCGACGAGATCGCATACGCAATCAACCGTAAGTACCCGGCAAAAAAGATCGAGGAGATGGTGGCGCATGCACCGGGCTTGCGAGACTATATCAAGGAACTCGAGAACAAGCGGATGAAGAGATCCCGAAAAGCGGCATACCTAGCTCTGAAAGAGTATCGCATCATCCGCGACCGGGCGACAGAGATCGCATCGCCAGGCCCTCATACGCACCTGACGGAAGAGAACGATCGCAATATTGTCAAAGCGCTCCGGAAGTTCGAAGAGGAACGGTATGCTCTCCCGGTGCTTCTGACAGCCGACGTCTACATGGCGGATCTCTGCATGGCTGAAGGGCTTGAGTACTTCTACTTTGACCGCCCATACAGGTTAGAGACAACAACCTGTACGGCCCAGGGATTCCGGCGGCTGCTCTTCAATCTTGCTGCCGTCTTTGGATTCGTGGGTTGCAACGGTTTTGCCGTCTTCGGGGAATACGGCGGGAAGGGCAACGATCTTGATGAGCTGAAGGTGCGATTTTTTGACGACGAAACATATCATGAATTCACCAGGGAACTGGAGATATGCAGACAACTCCAAAAACTCGGCATAGAACGGTAGAGGCGATCCTCTGCGATATGGATAACACTCTCTTTGACCTTGTTGGAGCAAAGCGTGAGGCCTGCCGGTGCGTGGTCGATTATCTCGGTGTTGGAGACGCGGAGATGCTCTTTTCAGAGTTTCTCCGGGGAATCCATGGGTTTGAAGATCATGAAAACATACGTGACTACCTCGAGCGTCTCGGGGTCTACGAACCCAGGACGTTTGAGGTCTGCTGCCGCACCTACGAAGACGTGAAACTCGACCTGGTCGAGGCGTACCCAGGTGTCGAAGAGACGCTCCAGTTCCTCAGAGACGCCGGGATTGGGCTCGCGGTCGTCACCGACGCAGATTTGCTCCATGCACACCAGCGGCTCACAAAGACCGGGCTCATCGATTACTTCGAGGTCGTGGTGACACCGGAGGTCTCGGGGAGACGGAAACCGGAACCGGACTCGCTCCTCTACGCCCTCCGGAAACTCGAGACCCCTCCTGCGCAGGCGATGATGGTCGGCGATAGCCTGGTTCGCGACATCGCTCCCGGGAGGCATCTAGGGATGGTGACCGCGTTTGCCGCCTACGGCGACTGGCGCGCAAGCCGGCCAAGTGACGTTGAGGCCGATATCATCCTTTCAGAATTCTCCGAACTCCCGGATCATATCGGCATATCAGACCAGTAATCAGCAGAGCGGCGAGGGAGACTGAGAGCCCGGAACCGGGAGGCGCGCTCCGTGGACGATGACCGGCTGATCGGTCTCCGCGACTTTCCCGAGAATGATCGCCTTTCCCGCTTTGGTCATCGCAAAGACCGGGATTGATGTCCCTGCCTGCAGGAGCGCGGCCTTCGCCGCCTCATCGCGGATGTGCTGCGACGCGCAGGCAGTGAGGAGATCGGCAGATCTCGCCATCAGCGCCGCGTCCTCTCGCGAGATCCCGGTCGTGTGAACGGCAACGATGACGGTCTCGGGGAAGTGTTCCCGGATTACCGCAGCCTCGGCGGCAACGGCGGTGGTCACGGCGATCCGCCGGTGCCCGAGCGATCGCGCAAGGGCAACGCCGGCGGCCTGGTCGATCGTGGCGGTCTTCGGGTCAAGGACCACGCCCCCGTTCTCCCGAATTCGTGCGATCACCTCAGGGATAGGGGAAGTCTTTACGAGGCCCGACATCCGGCCGCCGATCCCCTGGATGAGGGCGGGATTCGCCGCGACAAGCGTCCCTGCCCCGTCGGATACGATCACCACAGCGTCGAGGTCTCCCCGGCGGACAGCGCTGCTCAAGAGTTCCGATGCCCCGAAGATGACGAAGTCCGGACCGGCAAGAACCTCCCGATCCGGAGTGCACATCCCAAACGACCGGATTCTCCCTTCGATGTTTCTTCGGATCGCCTCAGGCGTCATCTCCTCGACCGGGCAGGCAAACCGTCGCGCCAGTGGGCAGTCCTCGATCAGGGGCGTCCCGACCTCGACCACACGACCGTTCTGAATCACGACCCGGCACCTTCCGGCAGCCTCTATGATATGTTCGTCTCGGTTGTTCATAGGCCCGTTTCCATACTTGCTATGCGGTGACGTGAAATAATACTCCCTTCCCGACCCCGGGTAAATGCTTATCAGATTGCCGCTATGAGTGTACAGAGATGATATACCTGCATCAGGTAGACGGGGTGAAGGGTCATGGGCCGGATCTGTAGTCCGTTCATCGTTCTCGAGTGCAGCCGGGAGTGCGGATTCACCCGGATCTATAACGAACCTACCGAGGAGCAAGAGAAGGAGATCGCCGATATGAAGACCTGCCCTGACTGCGGGGCCCCGATCAGGCGAAGATTCTTCTGACGGCGAAGACTATGCCGGGAGAGCGCTACTGGGAGATCGATATCGTCCGGGGTATCGCCGTCGTGACGATGATCATCTTCCATGCCGCTTTCGACCTCAACTTCTTCGGAGTCCTGCCGCTCAACGTCTCGAGCGGCTTCCTTCGGATGCTCGCCTACCTGACCGCATCGACATTCATCTTCCTCGTCGGGCTCTCCTTCACCATCAGTTATGCCCGGGCTTCGGAGCGGCTTGCCGGGCGGGACCTCACGCTCAAATACGTCCGGCGCGGCCTTACGATATTCGGCTACGGGCTCGTCATAACTGCTGTTACCTGGTTCTTCCTGCCGAATGTCTATATCGTCTTTGGCATTCTCCATTTCATCGGGGTCGCCATCCTGATCGCGCCGCTCTTTGCGCGCTTTGGCGCGACGAATCTCATCCTTGCAAGCATCGCCTGCCTGGTTGCGGGCTACGCCACAAACGCCATCCCGGGCCCGTGGCCCCTCCTCTGGCTCGGCATCCATCCGGAGTCGTTCGCGAGTCTCGACTACGTCCCGCTCCTCCCCTGGTTCGGCCTTGTCCTCGCCGGGATGGCGTTCGGGCACCTCTACTATCCGGACGGACGACGCGGATTTGTACTCACGACGAGAGAACCGAGGCTTGCGCATCCCCTCTCGTTCCTCGGCCGGCACTCGCTCCTCATCTACTTCCTGCACCAGCCCATCCTCCTCCTCCTGACCGCGTTCCTCGCGCCAGGAGCGATGATAACCGGGTTGTGGTGAGGGACGTGGCACGGAGACGGGGAAGAATGGCGTCCGCTCCCCCCAAGAGATCTGGATCTTTCGGGTAGAGGCGATACCGATACGCTTTAGGCACAAAATACCCACATGGAAGACATTGGTCTATAAGGTGGACTGTCTGTATCCCGCCATGGAAATGGAGGAGTGGTCCCGTCCGAACCTAAAAGACGCCCCAGATCATCATTCCAAGGGTGTGGCCGCATGGATTACCTGGAGGAGTTCCCTATTCTCATCATCGACGATGAGTTGCATTCAGATACTGCTGAAGGCCGTGCATCTCGCGAGATCATCAAAGAATTGAAGGACGAAGGTTTCTCCATAATCGAGGCTCTGAATGCTCGCGACGGGGTTCACGCATTTCTGTCGCACCCGCATGCAAGCTGCATCGTCATCGACTGGGAACTCACCCCCGAGGCCGCGGACGGCATGCTCACCGCAGCCGACGTCATCACCCTCATCAGGGAGCGCAATCCGAAGGTTCCGATATTCTTAAACACCGAAAAACTGGCGATCTCCGCCATTCCTTTGAGCGTCATATCCCGGATTGACGGCTACATCTGGAAACTTGAGGATACCCCCAGCTTCATCGCCGGCCACATCAAACGGGCGGCGACAAGTTACCTCATTGATATCCTTCCTCCATTTTTCCATGGGCTGATGGACTACGTTGAGGAGTACAAGTATTCCTGGCATACCCCGGGGCATATGGGGGGCGTCGCGTTTCTCAAAAGCGCCGCAGGCCGGATATTCTACAATTTCTTCGGCGAGAACGCTCTGCGGGCCGACCTCTCGGCCTCGGTGCCGGAACTTGGATCGCTCCTCGAGCACTCCGGCGTCGTCGGTGAGGCGGAACGGAAGGCCGCGGAGGTCTTCGGGGCCGATCGGACCTACTTTGTCACCGGAGGGACATCGGCCGCGAACAAGATCGTCTGGCTTGCGACCGTTACCCCCGGCGACGTTGTCCTTGTCGACCGGAACTGCCACAAATCCGTGATGCACGCAATCATCATGACCGGTGCCATCCCCATCTACCTCATACCAACCCGGAACGAGTATGGGATCATCGGTCCCATTCAGAGCCGCGAGTTCCACCCCGAGGTCATCGCAGAGAAGATCCGCAACTCCCCGCTCATCGACGACCCTGCGGCAGAGACGATCAAGATGGCCGTGATCACGAACTCCACCTACGACGGGATCTGCTACAGCACAGAGAGGATCGAGGAGCAGTTGCGGAATGTGGTTCCATACCTCCACTACGACGAGGCGTGGTTCGGCTACGCCCGGTTCCATCCCCTGTATGCGGGACGCTACGGGATGCACACCACAGATACGGTCGGGCCGACGGTCTTTGCCACCCAGTCGACCCACAAAGTCCTCGCCGCCTTCTCGCAGGGCTCGATGCTCCACGTCAGGCAGGGCCGGGGACCGGTCGACCACCCGCGGTTCAACGAGGCGTTCATGATGTTCACCTCCACCTCACCTCAGTACACCATCATAGCGTCCCTCGACGTCGCCACCAAGATGATGGCCGGTCACTCGGGGAGGTTCCTCGTCGAGGAGGCGATCGAGGAGGCGATCGTCTTTCGAAAGAAGATGGTGACAGTGGCCGAAGAGATCCGGCGAGGCCCCTTCACCGAGGAGGACTACTGGTGGTTCACCGTCTGGCAGCCCGATTGCATCATGGACCAGGAGGCGGAGCGGCCGCTCGGAGAAGTGGAGGACTGGATGCTCCGGGACCAGGCAGGCTGCTGGCTGTTACATCCCCACGATACCTGGCATGGGTTCGACGGCATTGAGGAGGGATACGCCATGCTCGATCCCATCAAGGTGACGATCCTCACCCCGGGGATCAGACCGGGCGGGAGCATGGAGGAACAGGGGATCCCGGCGAGCATCGTCACGAAGTACCTCCGGAAGAGAGGGATCGTCGTCGAGAAGACCGGACATTACTCGTTCCTGATCCTCTTCACGCTCGGGATCACCAAGGGCAAGTCCGGGACGCTGCTTGCGGAACTCTTCCGATTCAAGGCCCTCTACGACCGAAACAGCCCCCTCGAAGAGGTCTTCCCCGATCTCGTGCGCCAGTATCCCGCCCGGTATGCAGAACGGGGGCTCCGCGACCTCTGCCAGGAGATGCACGAACATCTGCGCGAGAAGTCGATCGCAGAGATGGTCCGAAACGTTTACTCGAGATTACCGGAACAGGTGATGACACCTGCGGAGGCCTACCGCCGCCTGGTTCGAGGCGAGGTGACGCCGGTGCCCGCAAGCGATCTCGAGGGGAGGACGGTCGCGGTGATGGTCGTCCCCTATCCTCCCGGTATCCCGGTCATCATGCCGGGGGAGCGATGCGGTCCGGAGACGCGGGCGATCGTCGATTACCTACGATCATCAGAGGAGTTCAACGCGCTCTTCCCCGGGTTCGAGAACGAGGTGCACGGGGTGGACATCGTGACGGAGGGCGACCGCCGGGTCTACTACGTTTACTGCGTTTCGGAGTGACGCCGGTCAATCCCGCACGCCGACGAAGATCGCGGTCGCGAGGAAGTGGACGAGGCTACGAAACTGAGCGATACTGCGTCGGGAGCGAACTCAGCGGCGATGGACGGGAGCGCGATGTTCACCGCCGAACCCATGAACGGGGTGGCCACGCGCTGAGTGTAGGGTGGTCGGGATGATGCCGGATCACCTGCCGGGGGGGTACGGTGCCGGGCAGGGACCTGCCCGGGAGAGAACAATGAAGAGGAGAGGAGCGGGTTAGCCGGCGGTACTCTTTACATTAACCGATAACGTATGCAAATTATTTACACGTCTGGGTTTTGTCGGAGAAAAAGTCCTGGTTTCGTCGTGAGTAATTTCTTGCTTCAACGGTCATTTTTCGGAAAACCCCTTGAGGTGGGGTTTAATATTCCGCGCAACACCTTTCCCGTATTGCGCTTGTCCTTCAGAAAGGTGCGGAATGGACGATTCTCGGCGGAATGCCCGTGATCCTGCGTGCTATTCCGGAGACGCTCGGGTGATCTCTCACGCGCCGAGATCGACGTACTGCTTGCGTATATAAAACGTGTAAAGAAATTGGACAGAATTTTTATACGGAGGTCTTCCGATGTCTCATCGGTGGATTCTGATGAAGATCAGCCGCGTTATAGGACTTCTTGCCGTCGTCGCCTTCATCGTGCCGGTGGTTTCAGCTGCAGGTATCGGAAACGAAAATGACGGAGTCGCGGGACTTCTCTCGCAGGCGGACGGGTACGGAACCCGTGAGTATTTTACGATTACACAGGGGGAGACTGATACTCATCTGCTCAATGTACCAGCTGGGATGTCCTTACTGAATGTTTACTTAAACTGGTTTACCCCGGACCACTCCCTGGAATTGGAGATCTACAGACCGGATGGGAGCCTGTATGGTTCGTACCATGACAACTATGGTGGACGTCCAGATGGAAAGATCCGCATAGATATAAGCAGCCCAGCATCAGGTACCTGGAGAATTGAAGTGTATGGAGAGAGTGTGACAGGAACCATTCCGTATATTTTGAATTGCAATGCTTATGCTTAAATGATTACCTCTCACATGCTTTCAACAAAGCCGAACACCTACCAAACCAAATCTTTTTATTGATACCGGTTTTATATAAATCCATGGTCATGCGAGTGCGGATTGCCGGAATCGCTCTGGCCATCCTCTGCCTCGCACTGCTGCCGTCTGCCGCATGTGCTACTATCGTTCAGGACGCATATCCGGAGAGGGTGCCTTTGGATCCGATGCCGGTGTACGTCTGGAATATCCCCCTGGAGATTGTTACTCTCGGACTCGTATCCATATTCGTTCCGGTGCTTTTTATCCCGATGCAGCTTGTATTCTCGCTGCTCACATGGTTGCATTTCGGCCATAAGAGGGTCCTGCACAATAACGTCCTTGAGAACGAAACCCGGAATGCAATGTACCTATGCATACGCGATAATCCGGGAATCAATACAAGCTCTCTCTCCCGGTTGCTCGGGATGAATATCGGAACCCTCCGCTACCACGTAGAGATGTTATGCAGGATGGGAACGGTCGTCCCCGAGCCGAACTGCAGAGGTATGAGATATTACGTCGACACGGGCGCCTGTTCTGATCTGGAACGAAAGGTGGCGGGATATCTCAACGAGCAGTCAAAGAGTCGGATACTCAATATCGTTTTGCAACACCCGGGAAGCACGAGAAAAGAGATCGCGTCCCGGCTCATAATGTCGGGCGCGAACGTCACCTGGCATATGAAACCGCTGCTCCGGGACAGCATTGTCAGAGACGAGAAGAAAGGACGGTTCGTACGCTACTACCTCTGCGCCGATGCGAAAGAGTGTGTACAAGCCCACGGATCGTGGAAGCCCACGATCGCCGGGGGGCGTGTGTCCGGCACCGGTATCTGATTGCCGTTCGACAGTTCTCCATAACTACACCGTTTGCCTCTTTTCCCGGATCGCCCCGCGGCTTATCGAGGATGTGTTCAGAGTCTCCGGGCGCCGCCTGCACGTCATGCATGGACGACGGAGTCGGCCCGGGCGATCTCCTGCTCGGGGAAGAGGATGATGTGATCCGATATGCTCTCTGCGGTCGTAATCCCGCCCGACTGCCCGATCTCCGGGAAGATCTCGATCATATGCCGGGAGGCTTCGGAAGAGAACGTGGCCTCCTTCAGGGGACGAAGCGATCCGTCCGCGAAGGCGTACAGGTCGCCGTTGGTTTTGTTGTAGGTCATTGGACCGTCGTGTTTGAACGTCGTGAGCGTTATATTGTATTCTCCGTGAGTGAGATCGTCAAACTCGATCCTGTCGACCTCGCGTAATATGGCGAGGGGATGTACCCCCTGCATGGGGAAGTCAAATATCTGGTCGTTATAATACACGTTGCCGCTCTGGTGGACATATACCTCGTACGCGTGCTCCTCCCCGTCTACGTAGCCGATCCAGTGGAGTCCGGTGCACTGCACTGTTCCGTCTTTGTCGATATACTGGTTCAGCTGGATGAGCACGGCCGACTCGTTCGAAAACGCCTGCTCCTGTGCAAGCGTATTCCAGAGGTCAACCAGATCGGGTCGGCACTCCCGGGCGTCGAAAGAGATATGCATCTCTCCCCTGGTGACCTCGGGTTGCTCGGGCATGTAGAAGTAATGCACAAAGACGAGAGTGATGAGGATGCTCCAGATGACAATCTGGCTCTTTTTCATGGGACCTCCGGATAGGAGCGTCCTGGTTTCGACGGGTTTTTGTACGGGTTGAAGGTACTGTCACTCATGGCTGATACAGTTTATGCAATCGGCCGGCAGGCCTGCCTGTCTATCGACAGAACCCGGTAGTTCGGGTGCAGGGCGCGCGCAAGTGCGGCAGTCTGAGGCTGCTGCGTCCTGTACGGCATTACCGCCGTGAGAATGGGTTCTCTCCTGTGCCCTCGTCTTCCGGGGAGGGTTCTCTCCGTTCATTTTCGGCAAATATCTGCCGACGTGTAAAGAAATTGGACAGAATTTCTAAATAGATCGCCATTCATGTCATTGTGTGGATGCTTCAGAGCGGCGTCTGCAAAAGGTGTGGGGCTGCCCATCCCTGGTTGACGACCGGATGACGCGCCCCGCATGCCCAGAGGCAAAGGGAACGTACGCGTTCTGCGTACTTAAATATGTGCCTCTTTTGCCTCCTGGGAAAGAAACAGGAGGAAAGCAAATGAACAGAAACATTGGAATGCGGGCACTCTCCGCGCTTCTCGCCGTGCTGCTGGTGAGCGTGGGCGTTGTGCCGGTGATGGCGTGCGAGCCCGGAACACCTTGCGGCGATGCCAAACAAGACATGCAAAAAACTGATCTGTCGGGCCTGGAGAAGTACGAGGCTGTTGCTTCTGCACTGGATTTGGACGATGTGCGAAAACTCTCAGAGATCCCGCGTTCCGAAGATCTGAGTAAGATTGTCGAGAATGCTGAGACATTCTCTCTCGATAAAGAACTTGAAGATGGATCCATCAATCATATGACGGCTGTAGTACTGCCCGTTGAATCCGTTATCGAAAAAGGCGGCTCTGTCCAGATATCAAACGTCGTTGCCGTCTGGGATAGCGACAATACTCGGGTACTCAAGTACACAAACACGTATCAGAATGGGTCCCTGTATAAACTCACGTTCGCTAGAATCGGCAGCAATGGAGATGTCCTTGAAGAAATTATCGTCGACGGAGGTTCCCTGGTCGAGGGCATGCCAGAGCAGTTCATTACGACAGCTGAGGATGATGATTATTGGCCTTGCGTAGGCGAGTGTATCATCGGAGATTGTATCTGTGCGATTGTAGGAACTACCTGCCCCGGGCTGCCACTCTGCGACGTCTGTGTAATTCTGCTGCGGCCCTGCGCTGCTCTGCCGAGTGCAGTTTCTTGTGCACCTGCCGCGGCTTGTCTGGGGATAGAGGTAGCATGGTGTATGGGGCAATGTATGTGAACCAGGGTAGCCCCATCATTCTTTTTTTAAGGTGGATATGATGGTGGTACAAAGGGACTCTCAATCCATATTGGCTATTGTAGTAATCGGACTCATTTGTTCCGGTTGTGTAAGTACAGACATTAGTTCTGGTACACCTCTGGAAATAGCCATAGAGAAACAGCAAAATATCGAAAATTTAGCGTATATTGAAATACTTACTTTGAACATAGTCAACGAAACGAGGGCAATTGAATATGACGTACTTTTACAGAAACCAGATAGATTTCGAAAGATTGAAAAAAGTGACTCTTTTACACGCTTGAAGATCGTTTCGAATGGAGATGTCGTCTGGATCTATGATCCGGAGAAAAATAATGTGCTCGTAAGACACTTGACACCATCTGAAAAGAGACCAGCGCCTGCGATCTACACATTACTGACCGACAACATTACTAAAAATTACACGGTAGAGGAACAAGGGATAGAATCAATCAACTCAATTCCGGTCTATAAAGTAAAACTGACTCCTCACGAGTTGGACCGCGAGGACAACACAAAAGAGTACGTATTGTGGATCGACTCCAAAAATATGACCCCGTTAAAACTGCAGAGTTACGATAAGGGCAATCTGGTGCTAACCCTGGAATATCGAAATTACTCAATGAATTGCGTGATAAATGATGATGAGTTCACGTTCACGATTCCCGATGGCGCATCGGTGGTGTACGCATGAAGATTGATACTATTGCCAAAGAAGAGTTGTGGCGTTCAGTTGCAACCTTTGGAATCTCGCTTATCGTCATCGCTTACATCATCACAACAGACTACCTCCCATTGCCAGCTTTTTTGCTCTTACCCCTGCCATTGATGATCGCTGCAATAGTCGCCTGCGTTATGGTGTGGTATAGACGAAAAGAAGGCCTGACCGACCCCAATCCCGCGAATATCCTTTGTCATGCGTTTCGACTGGGGAAGCGCGGAGAAAAGAAGACAGCACGGAGAAGAGGCATCGTTGAGAAGATGACCGACGCCGCCCTTCTTGTCACGATCTTCCTGATCTATAGCTATGCGTCCCTTGCATACTCCATCAACCAGATATTCTGGCTCCCTGTCCTTGTCATCCTCGGCCTGCTTCTGACGCGCATCGTCTTCATCGATGGTGGGGAGCGCCACATCACCTT
This sequence comes from Methanoculleus thermophilus, assembly GCF_001571405.1. Classification (NCBI taxonomy): domain Archaea; kingdom Methanobacteriati; phylum Methanobacteriota; class Methanomicrobia; order Methanomicrobiales; family Methanomicrobiaceae; genus Methanoculleus; species Methanoculleus thermophilus. Next base: position 68,203 of record NZ_BCNX01000010.1, read on the forward strand.
CGCACGATCGGCCATCTTCTACCTCGGAGCAACTGGGATCGTCCTTCTGCGCTACCTGGTACTGGGGTACCCCGTTCTCCCCCTCCTCCAGGCAATCGCGCTTGTTGGTATCGTTGCTTTTCCCATCCTCTATATCTGGGAACGACGGCGCGCACCGGAGGGAGCGGATTGATGGCTGATGGATGACCAGCAGAGTGATCGATGTGTTCTGCGCACCCCTGTGAGAGGTAGAGGGCTCATGACCGTAAAGGCAGTGCAGGTACTGGCCGCTCTGCTCATCGCATGCACTCTGTGCATTCCTGCAGTCGCGGCCTCAACGATCCCCCTCGAATACTAACACATGGACCGGTGCCCGGACTGCAAACTGACTGATCCGCTGATTGCGGACCTGGAAAGCACCTACGACGGCGCCCTCACGATCGAATGGATCGACGTCGAGACTGTGGACAGTTGGGAGCGATGGAACGCGTACGCATTTCTCGAAGTCCCGGCCGTAGTCGTGAACGGCACCGTCACAATTCCCAAAGAGGAGATCACCGACGAGAACCTCAGGGCGGCGATCGAGCAGTCCCTTGCCGGTGCTGAGCCGCAGGAGAACTCGCCGCCGATTGGAGAACTCGCCGCCGATTAACTGGAATATCCCGTTTGCATTCTCCCTGGGCCTTTTCTCCGGGTTCTCACCCTGCCTGATGGCAATACTCGGATTCATCCTGGTGTACGTCACCGGGTCGGGCAAAGGGCTGAGAAGCAGTCTTCTGAACTCGTTAATATTCGGCCTGGGGCTGGTCGCCGCGTATATCATCATGGGATGCTGCTTCCTGCTGGCGGGGATGTCGCTCGGCGGTTTCGGTCCGTACCTCGCCATCGCGGCGGGACTGATCACGATACTCGCCGGGGTGAACCTGCTCGGGTTGATACGGCTCCCGGTCTCTACAGATAACTATGTTAAGTCATCCATACGAAGGCACTCGACCACCCTTGCCGGGTTGTTCGTTCTGGGCATGATATTTTCGATCGTCAAGGCCCCGTGCGCCGCGCCGATGCTCCTTGTCCTGCTGAACAGAATCCTGATCGACGGCACCGTGCAGGACTTGTCGCTCCTATTGATCTTCGGGGCCGGGGTGCTCACGCCGTTCCTCGGCGTCGGGGTCCTCGGGGGATACGCCTCGTCAAGCAGGATACGGGAATACAGGGACATCATTCGAGCGGGAAGCGGGATTCTGTTGATAGGATTCGGGCTCTGGATGCTCTTCTGGGGGTAAACGCTGCTGGATCAGCAGATACCCATCCTCTGGATCGACTGGCGTACCTTGCACGACCTTCCTTGCCGCGAGAATATTCGTTCTCCTGCACCTGCGTCATTCTGGATGAGACCGAATGCCTCGTTTTTGCAAACAGCCGATGGACGTGTAAAGAAAAAGGACAGAAAACATAAATGCCCAGACGTCTAGGCTAGAGTGCGGAGGCTCAAAACAGCGTTCGCAAAACCGTGGAGGCTCACCCTATCCGTCCAAGACCGGATGAGCCCCCCCACTGCCCGAAGGCAAGAGATAGATTTGCACTCCCTGTACTTAAGAACTGTGCCTCTTTGCCTCCGGGGACGTTAGAGGAGGCAAACAGATGAAAGAAACAATTGGACCGCGGGCACTTTCCATGCTTCTCGCTGCATTGCTGGTGAGCGGAACGATGGTGCCGGCGGTGAGTGCAGAGAATGAATCAAGGGGCTGGCTCGATACGTTCGACCAGTGGGTTGAGCCAAGGGATATGTCGAAGTATACTCCGGTCATTGAAACCCCGCAGAGGGTTCCGATCACTGAGGAGATCGCACGGCAGCACCCCGGAGTAATCATTCTAGATCCGAAGAGAGAATCAGAATTCCCGGTAATCGATGCAGACATAGTTCCAACCTCCATAGTTCCAACCTCTCCCGGTAAAGTATCATTGACGCTGCAAACCGAGAGCAGTGACCTCGGCACCAGGGATTTAATGCCGGACGTGAGGATGACCCAGGGAACTATCTCCTGGTACTGGACACAGGACACATTTGTCTACCACGAGATCACGATTCATAACTATGCTTCTTCTGCAGCGAGCGGGATGGTCATCCTCTGGTCGCTTAAGGATGGGTATGGGTGTGGTGTACCCTTCTCGGATCTTGCAGCGGGAGCGGACCTCACTGTGACGGTTCCATTCGAGGTTCTCCCACAGCACAGTTCCATCGGAATAAAACCGATGGCAGTCGAGATCAGAGTTGATCCGACCGGCCTTACGTCGTGGATGGCAAGAATGCCGATCGATGCCATAGAAAAGTATAACAACGATGCGGCGCATCTCTTCGATCCTGACGGCGGAGAAAACCTCGAGACAAGTGATCTATATCATTTCCCATTCAGTGAGGGATATAGGGTGTTACTCGAAGCAGCGCAGGCAGCTGATGGTACGACAGAGCCGTATCAGTCTGCCTACGAAATAATGCAACGGGTTCATGATATGATGGAATATAATAACGAAACAATGTACGTTGAGTATATATTTTCTGATCTGTATACCCTAGACCATCCGTCTCCCATAAACGGAAAATATCAAGGGGTCTGCGATGAGTATGGGACCCTGTATACCGCCTTCACCCGCGCACTGGGCATCCCGACGCGATTCCTATCGTTCACCATGGAACTGCCTTCCGGTAATATAACAGGGCATGCTATTGCAGAATCATGGAATGGAAATGCCTGGATCCACTCGGATCCAACATGGGATGTATTTGACAATCCCCAGGTTTACAGGGCAGCGGGAAACAACCACATCAACATCACCATCTACGGTGACGCCGATGACTCCTATTACACGCAGGACCCGAACGACCCAACCGGCGATGGCATTCTCAGGTACGAAGATTTCAGAACGCAGATTCTCCTCGGAGAGGTTCCGAGGTATAACTAACCCTTTTTTATGTCGAAAAGCGTTGTCCTTCTGATGCTCGGTCTCATCCTTGCGGTGCTTGTCTGCAGCATACCCGCAGATGCGGTCGTGACGCCTCTCCCTGGGCAGGGAAACCAGACGGGAATTCTGTTTGGGGTTCACCCGAACGCGAAGACCAACGAGACGATCACCGCATTCATCGCTGAACATGGGGAGATCTGGTGGCATGAGAACACGTACAACCACACGCATGAGTACGTGTACATCGTGCCGGCGAACGCCTGCGAAGAACAGCTCGTCTATTTAAACAAGATTAGAGCCGATGAACACGGCGGCGAACAGTCCATCGGGCAAATCTGGATTATCGGCTGCGATGAGGCGCTGCCCCTGGCCGCGGAACTCACCTTCCCGAAGATTTTTGCGAAGTACCCGGCGCTCAGCAACGACGGCGGGGTGCGGTCGTACGTCGAGAATCAATCCCCCAACCGCTATGAGGAGATCACGTCCAAACCTTCTCGGGCGCAGGTCTACTTCATCAACGATACCGGCGTGTTCACGGAGTACATCGTCGACCTCTCGGGAGGAGAGATCGTCTCCACCACCTACATCTCGGAAGAGAACCTCACGGTCGGGAGAGCCGAAGCGGAGGCGCAGGTCCTCTCCGGGCAGTCTCCGGGCGCCTGCGTCGAGAACGTCGTGCTGAAAGTCTACGACAGCGACCGGATAGTCTGGGAGATCACCGTTCGGGCCGGTCGGGAGACGGACGTCGTGCAGATCCCCTCGGACCTGGCGCCCGGGCAGTCGCTCCGGACGACGACGCCGGGGTTCGGAACGATCCTCGCGGCTTTTGGCGTAGGGATGAGTTTCGTCCTGTACCGGAAGCGGAGATAGGGTCGGGGCGGCGGATACGCCCTTTGCAAACGCTCCTGTCCGGCATGCGCGCCTGCCCATCCGGGCATGAGGGGGCATCCCGCTCGAACTCCGCTTTGGTGAAACATCGCCCCTCCAGGCGGCACACCTGAAGAACGGGTTGGACCCGGCCTTGTCCCCGGGCCGATCCAAAAAAAAAAGTTTACTCTCCCTTCAACATCGCGTCGATCGCCGCGGCCGCGCGCTTTGCCGAGCCCATAGCCTCGATCACCGTCGCCGCGCCGGTGACGATGTCACCGGCGGCGTAGACGTGGGGAATAGACGTCCGACCGTTCTCGTCGACGATGACGTTGCCCTTCCGTCCGCGCTCAAGGCCCGGGATCAGAGAGACAAGGAGCGGGTTCGGGCTTGTGCCGATTGCCTGGATGACCATATCCACATCAAGGGTGAACTCGCTTCCCTCGATCGGCTTTGGAGAGCGGCGACCGCTCGCGTCGATACCGCAGAGGGCCATCTTCACGCACTCGATCCCTGTGACGTGCTGATCGCCAAGGATCCGGACCGGATTGGCGCAGGTGTAAAACTCGATCCCTTCCTCCTTTGCATGAACGACCTCCGCTCTTCGTGCCGGCATCTCTTCTTCGCCGCGCCGGTAGATCAGAAAGACCTTTGCTCCCAGACGGCGTGCCACCCGGGCGGCGTCCATCGCGACGTTGCCGCCGCCGATCACCGCAACGCGAGCCGCATGCAAGACCGGGGTGTCGAACTCCGGGAACGCCTCGGCGTGCATCAGGTTCACCCTCGTCAGGAACTCGTTTGCAGAGTAGACACCGTTTAAGTTCTCGCCGGGGATGCCCATGAACGCGGGGAGCCCCGCCCCGGTCGCGAGGAAGACCGCATCGTAAGAGAGGAGTTCGTCCACGCCGATGCTTCTTCCCACAACGTGATTCTTCTTTAACCGGGCGCCGAGAGCGAGAACCTGGTCGATCTCCGCTTTGACGACATCTTTCGGGAGCCTGAACGCAGGGATGCCGTAGGTCAGAACACCACCGGCCTCGTGGAGCGACTCAAAGATCGTGACGGCGTGACCGGCGCGGGCGAGTTCGGCCGCGGCCGTCAGCCCGGCCGGACCGGACCCAACGACGGCCACACGCCTTCCGGTCGGCTTTGCCACCTCAGGGAGATCGGGCCCGTTTGCCCGTTCCCAGTCGGCCACGAACCGCTCGATCGCTCCGATCCGGATCGGGGCATCTCTGTTGCCGAGGATGCAGACGCCCTCGCACTGTGTCTCCTGCGGGCAGACCCTGCCGCAGATGGCGGGGAGCATGTTCTGCTCCTTGAGTGCCCGTGCAGCTGCCGGGAAGTTGCCTTCCGCGACCTCGCGGATAAACGCGGGGATATCGATGCCGACCGGGCAACCCCGAACACAGAGCGGTCTCTTGCATTGCAGGCACCGCGCCGCCTCGTTGATAGCCTCGTCCGTGGAAAGACCGATATCGACCTCACCAAAGTCGCGGATCCTTACGTCTGCCGGCCGATCACTCATGGCGGTGACCCCCCTCGCCGCACCGGCACCGGTGCTCCGCAAACCGCTCAAGCGAGACCTTCTCCTGTGCGGTATAGATACGCTGGCGCTGCATCAGTTCGTTAAAGTCCACCTGGTGGGCGTCGAACTCGGGACCGTCGACGCAGGCGAACTTCGTCTCCCCACCGACGGTCACCCGGCAGGAGCCGCACATTCCCGTTCCGTCGACCATGATCGGGTTGAGGCTGACGTAGGTCTTCACGTTGTAGGGCACCGTCACGCCAGAGGTGACCTTCATCATGATGGCGGGGCCGATGATCCAGACCCGGTCGAGCGTGCGCTCCTCAAGCAGTTTCTTTAAGACATCACTTGCAAATCCGTGGACGCCCTTGCTCCCGTCATCGGTCGTGATGTAGAGTTCGTCACAGATCTCCCGCATCTCATCCTCGAGGATGAGAAGATCGGCGCTGCGCGCCCCGATGATCCCGATGACGTGGTTGCCGGCATCTTTTAGTTCCTTCGCGATGGGGGGCGTGCTCGCGATCCCGACACCCCCGCCGATGACGCAGCAGGTGCCGTAGTTGGCGATCTCGCTCGGTTTCCCAAGCGGCCCAACGACGTCCGTGATGCGATCGCCCGCACGGAGCGTCGCTAGTTCCTCGGTCGTCTTGCCGACGGTCATAAAGATCACTCTGACAGCGTCTTCCCTGACCGCAGAGATAGTGAGTGGTATCCGCTCGCCCGCCTCGTGCAGGCGCAGGATAAGAAACTGGCCTGCCCGCGCGTGCTGCGCCACATGCGGCGCGCGTATCCAGAATTCATAAACTCGGTCGGCGAGTTTGGTCGCCTTTTCTATTTTATACAACTACTTCACTCCTGACGGTGCTGACCGATCCTAACATCGAGACGCACCCAAACTTTTCATACATATTGTGGCTCCAGCCTCTTTACTTCAGCTATCACATGCAGGCTACTGCCGATCGATGCCGCAGCGATCCTCCGGAGCTTAGACAGATAATCCGGATCCGGACGGGGAATGCGAACGGTTTATCCCCGTGTCCGTCTCAGAGTTAGGTATGCGGAGTCCGGTACGTTGGGGGGTTGCCCTGACCGCCATCGGTGTGGTGATCGCGGTCATAGCGATTCTCACGCTCCCATTCCTCCTCATATACGGCGTCCCGCTCATTGTGCTCGGCCTTGCGCTGATCATCTGGCAAGGGCGCGAAGAAAAGATCGAAGCGATGCAAGAGTGATGCAAGATGATACTGACAACGACTGAAGAGGTGCCGGGCTACGAGATAGGAGAGATCCTCGGCGTGGTCTTCGGCAACACGGTACGAACGAAGCACGTAGGAAAAGACGTCATGGCCGGGTTAAAGAGCCTCGTCGGCGGGGAACTCGAGGAGTACACCGAGATGCTCTCCGACGCACGGACTGAAGCGTACAACCGAATGGCCAACGCCGCACGCGACCTCGGGGCCGATGCGGTCGTGAACATCCGGTTCACCACGTCCCAGACAATGGCGACAGCGGCTGAACTCCTTGCCTACGGGACGGCGGTGAAGCTCGTCCCGAGGAAGAAGTAAGGAAAGCAAGGGTTTTTGGGGTTCCCCGGGTTGGGGGGCCTGATTTTCTTTTTGCTGAGATTCGTAAGTCAACGAAATCCAGATAGTTTCAAAAGCCCTTGAACAAATTTCCATCGGCAATCGTCATGCACTGCCCGCCCCCTTGGGGGCGGAACGACTTTCCCGCAGGGAAAGGAGTTTGAGCACCGCCAGGTGCGATTGAGGAGCGCGAAGCGCGGGCGGTGGGGGGTATAGGCATCCCGTATAACGGACAGAGGGGCTCGCCCCTCGAAGATCTTCGATCTTCTCGTGCGACGTTCCTGCGGAACGTCGCACCTCGCACCTAACGGTGCCCAAGATCTAGTTCTCTGAACCATCGCTTTACGCACCTAGCGGAACTTTAGCTCCGTTTCTATCGAAACGTCGCCACACGCACCTAAGTGGTGCTCAAGCTCCGGTTCTACGAACCATCGCTCATCGCAACGCACTGCCCCCGCTCCGAGGTGTGGGGTGCGACTGCCGGAACGGCAGGAGCACGAGCACCGTCAGGTGCGAGCTACGACGCTCCACTAGGAGCAGAGTTGAAGCACCGTAGGTGCGTCTGAGGAGGCCGAAGGCCGGGCGGGGTGGGGGAATAACATGCCTCCATAATTAATATACGGAGACAGGGGAGGGGGGCTCGCCCCCCTCCCCGTCAGCCCCACCCCCGCGTGGCGATGCGCACCACGGTCCACTGTTCCGGGCTCTATACTCGCCACACGGAGTTACCCGACGCCGCAGGCAAAAAATGACATCTTACAGTTGTTTCAGGGCCAACCGCCTGCAAAACATGACCCCAGGGGGAAGCAAACCCCCAGGGCTCACTTACTCCCCAACCTTCCTCACCTTCCTCACCCTCACCGCGATCCCGCGCTTTGATCGGAGCATCTCGTCTGCGCCCATCAGCGCCCGGCCGGTGGCGATCGCGAGCGGGCCTTCGATCAGCACCTCATCGCCCTCCCGTATCCGGGGGTCGCAGTCCGTGATCCCCGGCGCGAGGATGTCGCCCTGCGGGACGAACGCATCGATCCTGACCCGGTAACCCTCCGGTATCAGATCCCACCCCTCAAACGTCGGGCGGAAGAGCCCGGTCCCGGGGTCGATGCTGAAGAGTTGCTGCTTTCCGCGGAGGACCGCCATCTGCATGCTCCTACCACGGATCTGGAGGCCTTTTGTATCGATATCGGTCGCAAACTGCCAGGAGACGGTCCCGCGAATGGTGTCGGTCTGCATCCGCCGTTCACCCTCGAGGGCGTCGGAGAGCGCCCGAAGCGAGGTGGGCGAGGTTGGGTGTCCCCGGCAGGTCACCTCGAGATCGATCCCGCAGGCTTCCGCCGCCATCTCTGCGACGGTGAGCGCTCCGCCCTCAAGGTGCGCGATCACCCGGCGGTACGGGTGCGCAGCAAAGTAGCGGGCGAGGATATCGGCGATGAAGGCGCACTCCTCACGGTCCCAGTAGCCGGTCACCGGTACGTCGTAGTGGCCCGCCGGATAGATCCGCTCAAGTTCTCGGGGAACAAGGCCGAGGGGTGAGGTGACGATCAGTTCGTGAGCCCGCCGGTCCACGGCGTTCATGAAGAACTTGTGGCTCCGGGAGAGTGAGTAAGGCTTCTTCGCCGAGCAGGGGAGGAGGACCGCGACGTCGGTTCTGGTCGGGATGAACCGTTCGATCACCCGATCGGCGAACCGCCGGATCTCCGCACGATTTTGAGACTCGGCGGTGTTTGCGTGCATCGGCACCGCCCGCACTATCGGGAGGGAGCGCTCCATGAATGCATAGTTCCGGTCGAGGAACCGCATGACCCCCACCTGTGCGGCGTCTGCACGGCATCGCAACTCCATCAGTTCCCGGAGCCTGCCCGCCTCGATGTAGTGCCGCACGAGGGCAATCTCCCGGTCCAGCGCGAGGCGGTTGTGCTTTGCAAGGTCGCCGTCCCGGCAGCCCTCACACCCGCATACCCCGGTCTCCATCAGTGAAGCGGGGAACTCCCCTTCCGGGAGGCAGAAGAGATTCTGCGCGGAGGCAAGATCGACCGCCCGATAGTCGAAGAGATCAAAGCCCGAGTAGATGAGGAGGCAGGCGGTCGAGGGGAGCGCAGATGCCGGGGCATACCATGCAGTGTCCGGCGGGATCTTCTCTTTTAAGACCGCAAGCCACCCTGCGTAGTTCCGCGGGTTTTTAAGCGCCGTATGCCAGTTCGCAATCAGGACACAGTCACCCGACTCCGCTCTCGATGGGGCAAGCGGGTGGACGGCCATCGGCTGCCCCTCCCCGGGGGAGAAGTAGTCGCGGACAAACGCCTCATCCGCGGCAAGCGGGACGTTTGAGAAGGGGCGCTTGCGAAGTGCCGGGAAGAGAGCGTCAGTATCGAGGGCGGCAGGGAGGGATACCCTCTTTTCACCCTCTTCATAAACTCCTATTCGCGCAAGACCGTCGCGTTTTTGAGCCTCATACCTGCTCACGGTACACCTCCACATCAGGGAGCTCCTCGAGGACGAGACGGATCCACTCCTCACCGCATCGGACGGCAAACTGTTTCTCTGGGTGCGCCTCCATCAATGCCCGGATCCCTGCGCATCCCGACCGGACCATCTCATCGTCCCATTCCGGGACCTCACTCTGGCCCACGGGGAAGGTCTCCGCAAGTTCCGTGGGATACGGCCCGAAAGGAGGCTTGAAGTTCAGCACCGTGTCAAACCCGGGAACTTCGCGCCCGTCAAACGAGACCAGTACCCGGTCACCGAGCGGGATCCGGGGGATGACCTCCTGGTACCGGAGCACCTCAGTTCTCTGGCAACTCTCTGAACCCCGGTAGAAGAACCGGCGCTTGGAGACAGGGTCATCGCGCTCAAGCTCCGCAGCGTGGGCGAGGAGCTCCCGGTAGCCGTCGAGGAGACGCGGGTGGCTCCGGCACCGCTCGTCGACCAGTTCCCAGAGGGTCCCGTCCAAAATTGCCTGCCGGATGCGGGCGATCTCCGCGATAGTGACATACAGGTTGTGGAGAGCAAGCAGCCTTTCCCGATCCTCGGACTTCCGGAGTTCGTCGGCGGTCATCGAACGGCAGACCCGGCAGGGACAGGGGAGTTCCGCGAGCTCCTCAATCTTGAAGCTCCCGTGCGGGGTGATGTAGCGCCCTTCCCGGGCAAAGAGAGCATACGCGGCCGAGTCGAAGAGGTCGCAGCCCATGGCAACGGCAAGGGCGAACATCGACGGGTGGCCTGCACCGAAGAGGTGGACGGCGGTTGCAGGGGAGAGGCCGCGTTTGGCCGCGAGGACGACCCGAACGAGATCCCGGTAGCGGTAACTCTCCATCAGCGGCACAACGGCGCCGATAGGACAGAAGGTGAAGTTCAGGTCCTGGACGGCCCGTCCCGCCTCCTCACGGAGGTCGGTAAAGATTCCGCCCTGCACCGGCCCTGCCAGGTTCGCGTCAGGGAAGAGTTGTTGAGCTTCACGAATCCGGTCCATGGTGATCGCGAGCTCCCGCTCAGCCCTCTCCCTGCTGGCGTCCGGCGGGGTGGGGAGGTCCAGGGGGACAATAATATCACTCCCTATCGCCTGCTGGAACTCAAGCGTGTCCCGGTTACTTACTTCGACCTCCCCGTAGACCGAGAGCTGGAACGAGCCGGAGTCGGTCATGATGACGCCGTCGAAGTCGAGAACATGATGCAGCCCTTCCGCAAGCGCTCGATCGCGGTATTCTGTGCTCCGCCTGAAGATGTAGGCATTCGTGATCAGAGCCTCAACCCCCATCTCCTGCATCTCGCGGGGGGTCACCAGAGGAAGGTGCGGGTTGACGACGGGAAGGAGGGCAGGTGTCCGGACGATCTTGTCGTTCACCCGGAGTCGCCCCACCCTCCCTGCGATATCTTTGTGTATGACTTCAAAATTGATTGCCATTCGGATTAAACCGCCTTTTCATCGAATATCTGCCCCTCAAAAATCTGTACGGTAACATCGCTGCGCCTCCAGCACCCGGGCTGGAGCCCGGCCTTGATGCAGGTCTGGTCAAGGAACTCCCTGCTGTTCCACCCGCACTCGGTGGCAACCTGTGGGAGGAGAAGGCCGCCGGTTCCAAGACCGGTGATGATCAGGCCGTGCCTCCCGACCTCGACGAAGTTCGGGCGCTCCTCCGGCGGGCAGTCGAGCGGGCGGGGCTGGGTAAGCACTGTCACCTCGAGATCGAGATCGGCAAGTTCCGACCGAGAGACCGGCGGAAACCGGGGGTCCTCAAGAGCGGCCGACGTAGCCGCCTCGACGAGCGCGTCGCCGAGCGGTCTTATCGGATACGGGAGGCCGATGCAGCCGCGGAGGCATCCCTGCCGCTTGATCGTAACAAAGACGCCCCGCTTCTCTTGAAAGACCGAAGGTAAAGCGGGCAGTACCACCCGTTCACCGCTGACGGCTCTCTCGATTACACTTCGTGCCAATAGAACTGCCATTCTGCCTTCTTCCGGGGTCAGCATTTCCATCAGAATGGGTCGTATGATTTTGAATACTTTTAGTCTTTCCCAGAAGAGAAGGACGCGGGAGCACCAGCCGTCGGGATACTGACCGGCCCGGTGACGGAGCAGGGTGCTCTGCCCTCAGTGCGCACCTGGAGGGTCAGGATCTCACCGGCAGGAATGGGACGATCGAGGCGCAGACTGATAATCCGCTCTTGGCCGGGGTGAATGAGCATACCCTCTCCAGGCGAGACCACAGCCCACATCCCGGGCTCTGGGATGGGATCTTTCGAGAGTGCGAGGATCTCAATGTAATCATCCATCATGATCGTCACGGTTGCCCGGGAGAGATCGATGGCCCCTTCCTCCCCGGTATGAGCGACGCGAAAGGTGAGGGTATCGATAGATGTTTCGGAGGGACCCGGGACCGATGAGGAGCCGTAAACCCCTCCGGCAACCTCAAGCTGCGGTTCACCTGCGGCGAGAACCGGGTATACGTCCACAGCGGGGGCCGGGCCCATGGCGCCCGCACCGAGTGAGACAAGTGAGAAGAGTGTGGTGACAACAGTGAATGCCACAAAGATTACCGCAAGTTCCAGATGTGTGCAGGTTTCACCTCCCCCCATGGTAACGTCAATGGTAGGACTAGATACGAGTATATATAGTTATGCTACAGGGTGTGCGCGGTTGACACGATGGGTCTCACCGGGCGGTCCTAAGCGCCCACGGGTTGAGGAAAGGGTCGGGCAGGGTACACGTGCGGTTTTATATTCTCATTACAATATATTATATGGGAGAGGGAGAGTGCGGCCGACGGTGGCACATCCGGTGCTGCTGAGGAAAGTCCTCCCACCAACCAGACACGCAGCCGCATGCAAGTGCGGGTGGCGAGAGCCACGGCAATGACACAGAAACGATACGGCCCGCCGTCAGTGATGAAACGACTGAGCCTCGAGAGGCGAGAAGCGTGGGAAACTCACGCGAGCAACTCGTTGAACGTAGCGGCGGGATACGATGAAACGGTGAATCCCTGCGGGTGCAAACCAGAATAGGGCATATGGATCGTCTGGTATCCGCCCAGGTATGGCGCTCAGCTGAATGCCGCACAGAACAGAAGGAGGCTTACTCCTCCCACTCCTTGCTAACCATCAACTCTTCTCGGTGATGATCTTAGAGTATCTCAGCCCTTTCGCGGTTTGAGCTCGATCTCATCAAACGTCACGATATGTGAGTCGAAGACATCGCCTTTGTCGTTTATGAAGAGCTGGACGAAGATCTCGGCGAGCGTGTTCTCCATGGATATAACATCCCCATGCTCCGCCCGCACATCAAAACCAAGTGACTCCAGTTCGCTCCGGACGGCATCCCTGGTGTAGTATGTCGAGAGTATATCCCTGACCTTCGCGAGGAGGCTCTGCTGCTCTTCAACCTTCACAGCCATACTCCACCCATGTATTCTTGGGTATATTAACATCTCCAAGAAATGTATAAGTAAAAAAATTACCAATGGTAATATATGGAGATCCCCACCCCGGCTGAGTTGCGTGAAAAACGGATCCGTATGGGCCTAAAGCAGGCAGATGTAGCCCGTATGGCCGGCATCAGCCAATCCATGGTCGCGCGGATCGAGGCAGGCAGCGTAGATCCAAGGGTGAGTACGCTTGCAAAGATTGTGGAGGTCCTGCAGGCGGCGGAACACTCGGAGATCACAGCGAGCGAGGTGATGAGCGCACCCGTATACTCCGTTGCCCCTGATGACCCCGTCAGCCGTGCCGTCGAGATCATGAGCCAGAACAGTATCTCTCAGCTGCCCGTGCTAGAGAATGGGGTACCTATCGGGTGCATATCCGAGTCGGCGATCATGAACGCCATGGAAAAAGGGGGGTTCCACCAGACACACCGAAGACTGGTGCAGGACTACATGGAACCGGGTTTTCCGACGGTTCCTCCGACGGCCCCCATCGATACCATCGTCCATCTTTTACACCACAGTCACGCGGTCATCGTGCTCGATAAAGGGGAGGTACAGGGTGTCATCACCAAGCACGATCTGATCTCGCTAATAACGTAATTTGCGCTTAAAGCATCGAGACAAGGTCCCGGAGGACGGCTTCGGGATCGTCAGCCTTGACGACGCTTGATGCGAGGAGAACACCGCAGGTCCCAAGATCGACAGCAATCTTCACGCACTCGCCCGACTGGATACCCGCCCCGGTCAGGACCTTCACGTCCGGGTTGACCGATCTGACGGCATTGACGGACCGCTCGATTATTCCAGGGTCGGCCTTTGAGACCGAGACACCGCTCCCGATCAACTCCGGAGGCTCGACCGCCACATAATCGGGCCCGAGGGCCGCCGCTGCGGCGCTGGTCGAGTCGTTGTTCGTGCAGACGACCGATTCAAGGTTGAGCCTGCGAGCGACCTGGACGCAGGCGTCGATATCGGCCAGAGTGAGGCGTCGCTCAGAGTGGTTGATCAGGGTGCCGCGTGCACCTGCCGCCCTGACCGCCTCGGGGAGAATATGGCCCGTATGGGCGCCGGGGGTGATCGCATCGATATGCTGGGCATAGACCGGTATTGCATAGTGGTGACTTATCGGATGAATCTCAGTGAACGCCGGCGCGATGCCGATGACGACGCCGCTCTCCTGTGCCACGGTCTCGGCTGCAGCGGCGATCCGGTGAGCATTGCGGCCCATACCCTCCTGATAGGTCTTGAGATTGACCAGAATTAACGGTGAAACCATATCCATCACGTCTGCTAGATAGATTACTTCTCCTGATATTAACCCTGATGCCGGGTGTGTATCCTCACTCTTCAATTCCTCTGACGAAATGACCACCCGTGATGCCTCCGAGGGCCCGCCGCTTCACCTTGTCCTTGAGCGCGGAGAGCGCGCCATGGTCACCCCGGCTCACCGCATCGATCCCTTCACGGTAGAGCCGGGCCACCTCCTCGGCGTAGCGCGGACCACGGCCCCGTGCATCGATGGCAACGGCAGCTATGCCCATCCCGGCGATCCGGGGCAGGTGGTCGATGAGGCAGGTCTCGACCGCGTTTGCGATGTAGGTCCGCCCTTCGCTATCGGACCGGATCGGGAAGATGCGGTTTCGCTGGTCCTCGATGCCCATGAAACGGTTGCCGGGCTGCTCCCCGGCGACCGCCACCACCAGATGGTCCTCGGTTACCATAGCCTCGAGGTTGCCCTGGACAATCACCTCAAGTTCTGGAGCATCCCCGATTCGTCCCGCAAGCCGGGCCAGATCGGCGGCCGAGAGCTCAGGGGACGCCGTACACCGCTGAAAGTACGATGTGAGTCTCTGGGCGGTGAGGTGGTTCCAGATGTTTAACCCGGCGGCACCATAGAGCCGCATGCGGGGCTCGGCCCGCTGCACCGCATCGAGAGCGCCCATCCCGCTCACCATGACGCCATGGATGCCTGCCTCATAGAGCGACGGGAGGAGGCTGGACGCTGCATCAAGGAACCTGCGCCGGGTGATTGCCGGCCATTTCCAGACAAGGTCCGCACCCCCATCCCGGCAGATGGCGGCAGCCTCGTTGAGGTGGGGAAGGTCGGAGGGTTCAAGGTAGACGGTCGTCGCCCCGCCCCGGACGGCGGCGGCTGCACCCTCGAGGGTGTCGGTGTAGACCGAGACGGACGGGATCCGGTGTGCAGGATAGGGATCTCGAGGTCTCTCCAACCGAGCAACAGCCGCTTCTATCCGTTCCCGTGCGGCGCTCACCGCCTCCGGGCCGGGCCGATGTGCGGCAAGGACGGCCTCCTCGACACGAACTAAGAATGAGCGTCGGACCCGGTTCAACTCCCCAAGCGGCGCAAAGAGTCCACCCGGGTAGTCGACCTCCATCCTCCGGACCACAAACGGGGTTCCCCCGGTCTTTGAAAGTTGCTCGGCGATCGTCTCCCGGGTGAGCGGCCGGCTCCGTGCCGGCTCCATCCGGAGGTCCGACCGGTAACGCACCCGGAACGGTTCACTGCCGTGCACAAAGACCATTGCCTCCAGACAGAGCGTCCCGTCATCAAAGGATACCGTAAGATCCAACGGTAACTGCCGTAGAGGCCTCTCCATGATCCGCTTCGCCCGCTCCTCAAGATCCGCACTCTTCGTTATGAAGACACGGGTGCCCTGCCCGACGGGTTTGGGAACGTTGAGGCGCACAGTGCCGTCTCGAACGGCGGGGGTGCCGCGAAGAACCGTTCCCATGTCGCGGTCGGGGTCGTTCGTGCAGAACGCCAACCCGTCGCCGGAACGAGGCATGAGATCGCCGGCGAGGCGCACGGCCGCTTCCCGCCGCCGGGGGTCGTAGCCGGTGACCGTGCCGAGCAGAATGCCCCGGTTCCCGGGACGGTCGCGGGCCATAATCTCGGATGCGCCGAGGATGTAGCCCTCTGTGAACTCCCGGTTGAACGCGAGAGCAAGGTCCCGGATATCGTCCGGCGAGGGCGACCAAGCCACACCGCTCGCTATCGCGTCGAGGGCACGCCGGTAGATGCTCACCACCGTTGCGACATACTCCGCCGAGCGCATCCTCCCCTCGATCTTGAGCGACGCCACCGGTGCACGCACGATCCGGTCGAGGTAAGGGTAGATCGCCAGATCGCGCGTCGAGAGGAGGTAGTGATCCTTTGCGGGTACTCTCCGGAGATCTTTTGGCCGCCCGAGATCGTCCATCTCGGAGGTCACAAGCCGGTAGGGCTTCCGGCACGGCTGGGCGCACATCCCCCGGTTTCCGCTCCGACCCCCGATGACCGAGGAGAGGAGGCACTGGCCCGAGTAGCAGTAGCAGAGCGCCCCGTGGGCAAAGACCTCGAGACCGACCCCCCGTGCATCCGCAACTCTCGCGATCTCCTCGATCTCCGCGAGGGTGAGTTCTCTCGCGAGCACCACGCGGGAGAACCCTTCCCTTGCTGCCCGGGCGACGCCTTCGCGGTTGTGGACTGTCATCTGGGTGGATGCATGGAGGGGGAGGTCCGGGACGACCTCCCGGGCAAGCGACGCCACCCCGATATCCTGTACCAGGACAGCGTCTGCACCGATCTCGTAGAGCCAGAGGAGATAGCGGGCCACATCGGGGAGTTCGGCATCCCTCACGAGGATGTTTACCGTGACGTAGACCCTGACTCCATGGAGGTGTGCATAATCGATAGCGGAACGGAGTTCCTCGTCGGAGAAGTTCGCCGCGTAATGCCGGGCCCCAAAGCGCTTTCCGGCAAGGTAGACAGCATCGGCGCCGGCGGCGACTGCTGCAGTCAGGGCCTCCGGCGACCCTGCCGGTGCAAGCAGTTCCGGCAACCAGGATCTTTGAGGGTGTTTCTGCGGCATCTCTTGAGTACCGTTCGCTCCGTGGGTCTATATAATCCACCCCGCAGGTATCCTTTTGGGGCGGGAGAGCGATGTGGAGAGAGGGTCAGGATATGGATCGCGTAGGACTAATCGGCTATGGGCACATGGGGAGCATGCTGGTGAACGGATTTCTCACATCCGGGATCCTTTCGACCGATGAGCTCGTGGTTGCGACAAAGAGCCTGGAGAGCCGAAACGCATGCGCCGCCGCATGGCCGGGAGTCGGTATCGCCAGAACGAACGCGGAACTCGCACGGCAGTGCCGCACAATCATCATCGCAGTCAGGCCGCAGGAGATGGCGACCGTCCTTAATGAGATTCTCCCGGTGATGGATGGGGACGAGCATATCGTCTCACTCGCCGCAGGCATCTCCCTCAAAGATCTTGAGAGCGTCTTTCCCGGATCGCTCACCAGGGCGATACCCACGATCACCTCCACGGTTGGGCAAGGGACGACGCTGGTCTGCCACGGGCGGCAGGTGGATATAAACAGCGCTCTCAGGGTTGAGGGGCTCTTCTCATCGCTTGGGAACGTAGTGCTCGTCAGTGAGGAGGAACTCCCGGCAGCCATGCTTCTTTCGAGCTGTGGGCCGGGACTGCTTGCCGTTATCATCGACGAACTTGCCGGGGCGACGGCCCGTGCAAGCGGACTCCCGAAGGACCGGGCGATCGGACTCACCATGGAGATGGTTGCCGCCACGGCTGCTTACCTTCGGGAGACCGGCAGGAGACCCGGAGAGATGATCGAGGAGGTCGCGACCGGCGGCGGCGTCACTGAGGCCGGGGTACGCAAGCTCCGCGAACGGCTACCCGGGGTCTTTGATGAGACCATCATCTCCATGCTGGAGCGCTGCAATACAGTGGGGGCGTGGTCGGGGAGGCGGACAGACTTTTAAATGATAAGGGGTTATACCTCGGATTAACATGAAGATCGTCGTCTCTGTGGAGGATGCCGGTGTTATCGACGAAGTAGTGGAGTACAGCCCTACATTCATCGAGATCAGGCTCGACCGGATGGGAGGTGACCTGCTGGAGCAGGTCCAGTCTATCCGCGAGAAGACCGACATTCCTTTAATAGCCACACTCAGGAGCAGAGAGGAAGGGGGGAGGTTCGTCGGCGATGCCGACCTCTGGGTCAGGATCGTCGGGCCGATCGCACGATACGTCGACTTCGTGGATGTAGAAGCCCGTTACCGCGACCATGCGCCGCTTATCAAGAGCCAGGGTGTCCAAATTCTCGCATCTCTTCACACGAGCGAGATGCCCTCTCTCCCGGAGCTCGGGAAGATCGAGGAGATGCTTCGGTCCTACGGCGATATACCGAAGATTGTCGTGAAACCCCGAACCCTTGACGACCTCTTTGACCTCATCACGTTCACGCATCGTGCCCAGAAACCTATCTGCACAAGCATCATGGGCTCTGAGTTCCGCTATGCCCGTGCAATCCTCCCTCTCTTTGGGTCGGAGTTCACGTTCTGCCACGCCGGGACCCCGACGGCCGAAGGGCAGTACCACATACGGGAGATGCAGCAGATTGCGGATCTGCTGAAGTGATGGAGGAGAGGGGTCTTGGCACTCGTTTGGACAGGAGAGATGCTTGAAGTGGTTCGTCGTGATGGGTTGTAAAGGGGATACTCCCCCTCACCTCACTTCCCATCCCCGGTACTTCGCCTGCTCAAGCATCGCATCGATAATAACGAGCGCCATCATGCATTCCGCGACCGGCACGATCCTCGGGGCGATACAGGGGTCGTGCCTTCCTCCGACCGAGATCTCCCGCTCCCTCCCGGTGGTATCGACGGTCCGCTGAATCTTACGTATCGATGGCGTCGGTTTGACGGCAAGCCGCACGACAATATCCTCCCCCGTGCTGATCCCGCCGAGGATACCGCCCGCGTGGTTGCTTAAAAATCCATCCGCATCGATCGGATCGTTCATCTCGCTCCCGAGGAGCCGGGCGGCGCCGAATCCCTCTCCGATCTCGACACCCTTCACGGCGCCGATTCCCATCATCGCCCCGGCGATGGCGGCGTCGAGTTTGCCAAAGACCGGGTCGCCGAGACCCGCCGGGCACCCCGAGGCAATCACCTCGACGATCCCCCCGACGGAGTCGCCTGCTTTTAGTGCCGCGCGGATCTCCGCTTCCATTGCTTCCGGTTCCGTCGCCCCATGAATCTCGATAACCCTTCCGCGTATCGAGATGCCGTAGGGTGCAAGGCAGCGGAGAGCCACCGCTCCGGCGGCGACCCGGGCAAGGGTCTCGCGGCCCGAACTCCGACCGCCGCCGCGGTGGTCGCGGAGCCCGTACTTCGCCTGCCAGGTGTAATCCGCGTGCCCCGGGCGGAAGAGATCCCGGAGCGTGTCATAGTCCTCCGATCGGACGTCCTGGTTCCTGACGAGAAGCGCGATCGGGGCGCCGGTCGTCCTTCCCTCAAAGACCCCTGAGAGGATCTCCACCCGATCGGGCTCCATCCTCGCGGACTCGAGCGGGCTCTTGCCCGGCCGTCTTCGGTCGAGGTAAGGTTGGATATCCGCCTCCGCGAGGGGGACTCCGGGCGGGCAGCCGTCGATGACCACGCCCACGGCCAATCCGTGGCTCTCACCGAACGTCGTGCACCTGAAGTTTCTCCCGAACGTATTCATGCAAGCATCTCCCGAACCACCTCCGGCGCGACCGCGATCCCGGTGATCAACCGGAACTGCTCCACCGCCTGGTGGACAAACATCTCCGTGCCGGGTATCGTCTCGCACCCGGCCTCTCTTGCCGCCCGGATGAGGGCTGTCTCCGGCGGCGTGTAGACGAGGTCAAAGATGGTCATCCCGGCCCTAAGATCGCAAGCGGCAAGCAGGCTCCGGGTGTCGGGCTCCATCCCGACAGGGGTTGCGTGTACAACCACATCGGCATCGCTCCCCTTGAACTCATCGAGGCCGCCCCACCGGCATCCAAACCGGCCTGCAAGCCTCTGTGCCGCGGCCGCCCTTCGGGCAAGCACCGTGACGTCCATATCGAGCGTTTTGAGCGCATAGACCGCCGCAGCCGCCGCACCCCCGGCCCCAAGCACCACAGCCCGGCCGCCACGCCGGTGTACAAGCGGGGCCCGGACGCCGAGCCAGTCGGTGTTATGGCCGTAGAGCCTCCCGCCGCACCGGACAACCGTGTTCACCGCCCCGATCGCCGCTGCGTGCTCGCTGACCTCGTCGAGATAGCGCATCACGTCAGACTTGAACGGGATCGTGACCGAGAGGCCTTTTAAGGGGAGGAGGTGTGCAAGGCGGACGATCGTTCCCACATCCGGCCACTCGAAGCGGGTATAGTGGTAGTTCATCCCGAAGCGCTCAAAGAGCCGATTGTAGAGGAGCGGACTTTTGCTGTGGGCACAGGGGTTCCCGCCGATGCCGCACACAGAAAGTCCCGGGTCCCGGTCGAGCATCTCACCGAGAGTGGAGAGGCCGAACCGCTCAAGGAGAGCGGCGCGCTCACGTGCGTCATCGGGGGAGATACCGGTCTCCCCTCTGATCTCCCTGCAGATGATATCCGCGACCTCCGCAGGGGTGCGTCTCCCGGTATCGATGCAGGTATCTGCCGCACCAAGGTAGGCATCCTTCCGCCGGGCAAGGAGCGTCCGTATCTCCTCTGCGGGAGAGAGATCGGTCAGCCCCGGGCGGTCGCTTCCGGCGATCCGCTCATGGCAGATCTCAGGAGCCGCGGTGAGGAGGAAGACCCTGCCGTGCCACCGGAGGTCTGCGACGTTTGCCGGGTCGCAGACCGCCCCCCCTCCGGTAGCGATCACGCCCTCTGCGGTCCGGAGCGACGCGATGACCTCCCGCTCGAGAGCCCGGAAATGCGCCTCGCCGGCCCGGCGAAAGATCTCCGGGATCGGCATCCCCGCCCGCTGTTCGATCAGCGCATCGGTGTCGTAGAACGGCAGCCCGAGACGATTTGCGAGGATCCGACCGACAGTGGTCTTCCCGGTCCCCCGAAAGCCGATAAGCACGACCTTCACAGCAGTCCCTCCCCGTAAAGTGCCTCCCAGAACCCGGGGAAGGACTTCTCGACGCACTCGGGGTCACGGATCGCCATCCCGCCGACCGCAAGACCGAGCACGGCAAACGCCATCGCCGTCCGGTGATCGTCATGCGGATCGACGAAAACACCGTGGAGGGGGCCGGGGGTTATCGTGAGGGAGTCCCCGGTGACCTCGACCCCGGCTCCCATCCGCCGGAGGGTATCCGCCGTAACAGCGACGCGGTCGCTTTCTTTGTACTGCAGGTGCCCAATCCCCGTGATCGTCGTCGGCGAACCGGCTACTGCCGCCACCGCAGCGAGCGTCTGGACGGTATCGGGGGAGGAGGACATATCGATCTCGATACCCCCCAGATCGTCCGTCCGCTCCACCGTCACCGCGTCTCTCCCAAAAGTCACCCGACACCCCATCGCCTCGAGCGCGTCGAGGAACCGGCGGTCCCCCTGGACGGAGGCGGGATTCAGGCCAGTGACGGTGACCTTTCCGCCGCAGACGGCCGCGATCGCAAAGAGGTACGATGCCGAGGAGTAATCGCCCTCGATCCGGTAGTCCCTCCCCCGGTAGGTTGCACCGCTCTCTACCCGGAACCTGTCGTATTCCCGCCGCTCGAGCCGGGCGCCGAACCCAAGCATCACGTCTGCGGTCACATCAAGGTAGGACCGGGAGGCCGGGGTTGCAGGGAGAGCAAGTTCCACGTCCTCCTCCGCGTAGGGAGCCGCCATCAGGATGGACGAGATGAACTGGCTGCTGATGCTCCCGTCGATCTGCGTCTTCCCACCGCGAAGCCTGCCTGTGATGCGGATGGGCGGGAACCCCGGTTCACCAAGAAATGCAATCTCACCCCCGAGGCTCCCGAGTGCTCCTGCAAGAGGACCGATCGGGCGCTTGAGCATTCTCGCACTCCCCGTCAGCACCACCGGATGCGGCGAGAGGAGCGCCGCCGAGGTGAGGAGCCGCAACGTCGTCCCGGAGTTCCCGCAGTCGATCGTCACCTCTCCGGTCGCCGGGAACGTGCCGTCACATCCGGCAACGATGATCTCGCCGGGCAGCCACTCGAGCGCCACCCCGAGGCTCTCAAGCCCCCAGGCGGTCAATTCCGTATCGCCCGCCCGAAGCGGGTTTACTATCCGCGTTCTTCCCGAGGCGAGCGCTCCTGCAATCAGCGCCCGGTGGGTGTAGCTCTTCGATGGGGGCGCTTCGAACGTCGCATCGACCGGTTCTGTCCGTGATACCCTGACGATCATAATCCCGGCACCTCCATGCGGGCGTAGCACCCAAGTTCCCTGACACTCGCCATGCCTTTTAACTCCTCTTTTGCCTCCTGCAAGCCTTCGGAGATCGCAAGGTCGATGAAGAATATGTAACTCCCGATCCCTCTCCGGGACGGCCGCGACTCGATCCGGGTCAGGTTGATCCCGCGCCGGGCGAAGACGCCGAGCAGATCGGCGAGGAGCCCGACCCGGTCGGTCTCCGGGTCCACAAGGAGACTGCACTTTGTGGCTCCCGCGCTGTCGAGAGGGGCGGCGGATATCTCCACGAAACGGGTAATGTTCGATCTATTGTTCTGGAGATCCCGGAGGATTATCGGGAGGTTGTAGATCGCTGCAGCCATCTCCGAGACGACCGCACCGGCACGCTCGTCTCTCTGCATGGCAACGGCGCTTGCAGCGTTGCTGCTCGTGTGGACGACCTCGATCCCGAGTTTATCGAGAAGAATGGAGCACTGCTCGTGCGTCTGCGGGTGAGCGTAGATGACCGAGAGGCGCGAGGGGTCGGTTCTTGCCGCAAGGTGATGCCTGATCGGAATATATGCTTCTCCGGTTATCGAAACGTCGAACTCCATCAGCCCCTGGAGCGTCTCTCCCACGCCCCCGGCCTCCGAGTTCTCGATCGGAACGAGCCCTTTCGCCGCGCCGGTCGCCACGTGTTTGATGATGGAGCGGATGGTCGGCAGAAGCTCGATCTCATCGGTATAGAGGCGGGCAGCAAGCTCGTGGCTGAACGTCCCGGCCGGCCCAAGTGTTGCGAGGGTCATCGGCTCACCACGTGATTGATGAGGTCGTCCGTCTCCTCCGTCGCGGCGCTGAGGTAGGAGGCGTAATGCCCGGCGTTCGCGGTAAAGAACGTCTGGAACCGTTCGGCATCTCTGGACTCGACGATCTCGCGGAGTCTCCGGACAGCCTCTTCGAACTCGCCAAGCACCTTCGGGACCTCCGGGTTCATCTGCAGGATGTCACCGTAGAGCCCGGCGTCCTGGGCAAGGATCCGCCCGACAAGCCCCATCTCTATCCGGTAGATAGGGCTCGTGTAGGTAAGGGTCTCTGCGACATCGGTGCCGATCCGGCGGATCGCCTCGGCTTTTGCGAGCGTTCCAAAGTGGGTCAACCCCTGGATCACCGCCATCATCCGGTCGTGCTCCTCCGGTGTCGAGATGGTGATCGCCGCTCCCTGGTCGCGAAAGATAGAGAGGAGCCTTTCAAGAGTCTCTGGGCTGCAACGGGCCGGTGTAACGACGATCGTCTGCCCCCGAAGCGATGCGGCGCCCGGTCCGAACATCGGGTGGAGCCCGATCACCTCCGCACGCGAGGCAAGCATCGCCCGGACCGGTTCGACCTTGAGGGAGGTGAGGTCGCAGAAGACCTGCTCTTCCGAGAGGAGCGGAGCAACCTCGCGGATCACCCCGACGGTGGCGCGAATCGGGACCGAGACCATCACAAGGTCTGCGGTCTCTGCGAGATCGCGGTTGGTCCGGGGGGTCTTTCTCCCGGAGACGATCACCTCCCATCCGGCGGCCTCAAAGACCCCGGCGAAGAACCGTCCCATCTGGCCCGTGCCGCCGATGATGCCTGCAAGCATTTGGGTCATTTCTCCCGTATCGTCTCATTGACGGCGACCCCGAAGTGCCGCCCGCCTTTTGCGACGCTCCCGAGCACCCGATCGCCCACTTCGAGGGCGGCGACCGATACGGCCGAACCGTCGGGTCTGACGAGCCAGATCGTCTCGGCGTTCTGGAGGACCAGGCTTGCCGTACTCTCGCCGGCCCTCGCCTCGACAAGGAGGAGCGGACGGCGCTCGATCTTTATCCTGCCGACGACCGCGTCATGGGTTGCGCCGGTGTGCTCGGCGATGAGCACCTTATCGCCGACCGCAAGATCGGCAAGATACGCGGTCTTCCCGTCCGGGAGGAGGGCGTAGGCATGCACCGCTCCGGCATTCACGCGGAACGGGCGCGGCGCCACGTAGGGATTCTCCAGGGTCTCGGGGTGGACCAGCAGGAACGCCGAGGAGGTGTTGCCGACGAGCATTCCCTCCCCGTCGGCGAGGAGGGAGCAGGTGTCGACGCAGACCCGGTCCCCCATCCCGACGGGGACGATCCGGGTCACCTCGAACGGAACGAGAGGGATCTCTTCGCCGGCGCCGGCGATCACGCCCGCCGTCCTCCTGATCTCTGCCGGGTCGTCGGTTGCAAGAAGAACGCCTGCCGTCCCGCGCTCGAGGACGGTCAGGGCGACCTTCGCCTCGTCGGCGCTTCCGACCGCGGCGATGATCCGGTCGGACTGCGCGACGAGGTTCTCAAGCGGGATAACCGTCCAGTCCCGTGTCCGGACGACGACGTATCCCTGCCTTGAGAGTCTGAGCGCCTCCTCTTCGGCCGCTTTATCGACGATCTCGACCTCAAAGACGTCCTTTCCCGGTATCAGGTCGCCCTTCTCTGCGACCGTCGTCACCCGCCCGAGTTCCCGCACGCATTGCGCGTCCTCGACGACCAGGGTATCGGCACCGCTCTCGATCGCGGTCGTTGCGAGATCTTTCCTCCACGGCCTGATATCGACCCAGAACTGCTTCATCGATTCGTCTCCAGTGCTTCGGTCGGATCCGCCCCCTCGTGCACGACCCGGGAGATCGCAGCGATGAACCGGGCAGGATCGTCACGCTGGAAGGCGTTCCTCCCCATGCAGACACCCGCAGCACCCGCATCGATGGCTTCACGAATGGTTCTGAGCGTCTCCATATCCTCACCTTTCTCGCCGCCGGCGATCAGAACCGGCACCGAGCAGGCGGCTGTGATCCGGCGGAACGACTCCGGATCCCCGGTGTAACTCGTCTTGATGAGATCGGCCCCGAGTTCTTCCGCCACCCGGACACAGTGCCCGATCGACTGCGGCGAGGTGGGATCGATACCTTTGCCGCGGGGGTAGATCATGACCAGGAGCGGCATCCCCCAGCGGTTGCAGTCCCGCACCACCTGGCCCGCCGATTCGAGCATCCTCGATTCATTCGGCGCGCCGAGGTTGATGTGGATCGAGACCGCATCGGCGCCGAGCGCGATTGCCTCCTCCACGGTGCAGACGAGCACCTTGTCGTTCGGGTCCGGGTTCATTGAGGTACTCGCGGAGAGGTGCACAATAAGCCCGATATCCTTTCCGCGCTTCCGGTGACCTCCTTTCACCATACCCATGTGGAGGACGATGGCGTTTGCCCCGCCCTCGCTCACCGCGTTGATGGTCTTGGTCATGTTGCAGAGCCCTTCAATCTGGCCCATCGTGAACCCATGATCCATCGGGATGATCACGGCACGGCCGGTATTTCTGTCCATTATCCGCTCCAGGCGGATCTCTTTTCCTATCATACCCATCACGTCCGAAGAATCTCAAATGCCTCTTCTGCCGACCGCCCTTCATGAATGATCAGCGCCGCGGCACGAATAAGGCGATCGGGTGCGGGATGCTGGAAAGCATTCCTCCCGATCGATATGCCTGCAGCGCCTCCCTCCATCGCGCCCTCCACCAGGTCGAGGATCGCCCGCTCATCGGTCTTTGAGCCGCCCGCGACCACGACCGGTACCGGGCATCCTTCCGTCACCTCGCGGAACGAGTCCGGATCCCCGGTGTAGACGGTCTTGACGATATCGGCGCCGAGTTCCGCCGCCACCCGTGCAGAGAGTTTGACGCTCTCAAGGTCGTGTTCGTCCGCGATCTTCCGGCCCCGCGGGTACATCATCGCAAGAAGCGGCATCCCCCACTCCATACATTCGACCGCGACTCTGCCGAGATCTTCAAGCATCCTTGCCTCAGAGTCGGCGCCGACGTTGATATGCACAGAGACGCCGTCAGCACCCATCTTTAAGGCGTTCGTGACGGTGTTCACAAGCACTTTGTTGTTCGGATCGGGGCCGATGCTGGTGCTTGCCGAAAGATGCATGATCAGCCCCACATCCCGTCCATGCCTTCGGTGCCCGTGCAGCGCAAGCCCCACATGGCCGATCACTGCATTTGCTCCGCCCTCGGCGACGAGATCGATGGTCTTTCCGACGTCGACCAGCCCAGGAATGGGACCGAGCGTCACGCCGTGGTCGAGCGGCACGATGATGGTCTTGCCGGTATTCCGATCCATAATACGTTCCAGACGAATTTCCTTTCCTCTCATACCGTAGTCCTCCCGGATTTGATACGATGGTCTTTCCGGGAATGATTAAAACTGGATATACCAGTTAAAATAGCGATAAAACGCTGCCGCTCCGTTGTTTAAGGTAGCAGCGGTCAAAAGCGGGTCTGTCAGTCCTGCGCAAGTAGTGGCCACTCCGTTAACCGAGGTAAAAACGGTCACCGGCGAAAAAACATCCACCACGCATTAGATATATCGTTACGCATTCATGTATAAAAAAATGACGGATTACAACACGAGAAATGAGGTCGGGCAAGAGAAGGGGCCTCAGGAAAAAGTATTATGATTGGCTTATTTCCGGTTCTTTTTAAACGATATTACATCGCCGACGGTCATAGTCACCTGGCCTGCCCTGCCTGCGGAGGTGCTGTCTTCGGTTGAATCGATCAGCCTGATATTGAGGGCTTTCTCAAGTTTCCGTCGGACTTCGTCTTCAGGGATAAGGTCTCCCTTCTCGATCTTCTTGATCAGGATCTCACGTTCCTTGATCGCCTGTGCAAGGTCGAGCGTCGACCATTCCTTCGCTTCCCGGGCGATCCGGATCCGGTCGGCATAATCTTCGACGAGATCCCCCTCCATCAGATCAAAGACATCCCGTGGTCTTTTCCGGGTCTGTGGGACAGCAAGACCGGGTTTCTTCTGTGGGGCGGCACTCGTTCGTCGCGGTTGCTGGACTTCTGTACCATATTTTGAGCATCGAACGCAGACGCAGAGTTCTGCACCTTCGATCTGGATGATCTTCGGCGGTCCCTGAATAGAAACGCCGCATAGTTCACACTGCATATATCTCGCAAACAACTTTATATTCATTTTACCCTATATAATTAATCGAGGAGACCTATGGGAGATATCGCTCGGCAAGCACCAGATAAGGATACCGGTGAAGACATCTACCAGTATCTCCTAGAGCGGATTACGACCCTCGAAAACCGAAACCTGGAGCTACGCGAACAATTTCGCCAGATGGAGTCCGAGAAACGATACGTTGAAACCCAGAAGATCCGCTACGAGCGAGAACTCCGAAAACTCAAGAGTGAGATTGAACAACTCAGAAGCCCTCCTCTCGTGATCGGGACGGTTACGGACGTGATCGACAACAGCCGGGTGATTGTGCGAAGCAGTGCAGGACCACGGTTTTTAGTCCGGACATCGCAACTTATCGACCCTGATCTCCTCAAGCCTGGGGTCCGGTGCACACTCAATCAACAGTCCCTGGCAATCGTGGATGTGCTGCCCACAAGTTACGACGCGCAGATCTACGGTATGGAACTGGTTGAGTCCCCGAAAGAGACCTACGAGAACATCGGTGGTCTTGGACCGCAGATCGAAGAGATCAGGGAAGCGGTCGAACTCCCCCTGACAAAGCCGCACCTCTTTGAGAAGGTCGGCATCGCCCCACCGAAGGGCGTGCTCCTCTACGGCCCGCCCGGAACGGGGAAGACGCTCCTCGCCCGGGCGGTTGCGCACCAGACGAACGCGCACTTCCTCCGTGTGGTCGGCTCTGAACTTGTCCAGAAGTACATCGGCGAGGGGGCTCGCCTGGTCAGAGAACTCTTTGACCTTGCGAAGCAGAAGGCACCGTCGATCATCTTCATCGACGAGATCGATGCGATCGGCGCGCACCGAAACGACTCGACGACATCCGGTGACCGCGAGGTGCAGCGGACGCTGATGCAGCTCCTCGCCGAGATGGACGGCTTCGACAACCGTGGAGACGTCAAGATCATCGCTGCAACGAACCGGATCGATATCCTCGACCGCGCTCTCCTCCGGCCCGGCCGGTTCGACCGGATGATTGAGATCCCCCTGCCCGACCTCGAAGGACGGCTCGCCATCTTAAAGATCCACACCATGAACATGAGTCTTGGTGAGGACGTTAACCTGGCAGAGGTGGCCAGGCTCACAGAAGGCAAGAACGGTGCAGAACTTCGGGCGATATGCATGGAGGCGGGAATGTTTGCGATCCGGATGGAGCACGAGACGGTCAGCCACGAAGACTTCATAAAGGCAATCGAAAAACTCTCGACGGACTTCGACCGCCACCACTTCCACACCTCCTTCGGCGAGATGTTCGCCTGAGGGTGTCATCTTTTTTTCATCATGTCTTTGTACTTATCACGATCCCACCTTTCGGGGCAGATATGGAGTAAAAGCTGCGGCCATCACACAACCGTGATGACGGCAGCTCCGCTCGCCATTGAGACGGTATCGTAACCGTCGTCGCGGTAGACCGTTGCACAGCGACCGCGGGAGATTTATACTCCCAGTGGCGAGATCAGGTATCGTGAGTGTTCCGCTGATGTTAACCCCATGAAAATTTCAAAAAAACATATCATATATATCCTCGCACTGATTCTCGCCATTTCAGCGGCGGTCTTACTGATACCGTTATATTATAACGCATATTTCAACCGCTGGGACGATTGCGGCATAACCCCGGCATCTACATCCGATCTTCAGAACGAGGAGAGGGCAAGAATAGCGGCGAAGTTATGGGAGCAGAACATCTCTGTCGGAGAATACCTGGAACAGGTCTTTCCCGAAATCTTTGACAGTTTGCCGGAGGAATCGAAGGAGCAATATTACATCAAACCAATGAACTGGCCGGATCTTAGAGAGGGCGACAACCGGGGTTGGTATCCCTCTCTGCCGCAACCTCTCATCCTGTGATATGAGGCGGATTGCAGTTACGCCGGGGCTTTCAGGATACTGACCCACATCATACCCTGATCTAACCACTTCTGGCTATGCAGAAAACCCCGGCGGCATACCCGCCGCTTTACCCCTCAGGGTACTCATCCTCAGCACACCAGACTTCAAGAACCGTATCTTCCGGTTCCATGCGGTCAGAAGACGCCTCAGGCGCCGCGCCCTCGTCCAGCCAGATGGTATCGATCATGTGGTCCCCGGAGATCCGGTAGAGACAGCGGAACTTCCACGGCGGTGCGGGTCTCACGTCCCGCTCGTAGATCTGCCGGGCAAGCGCGGATGAGTAGAATATGCCTTCTTCAGGCTCAAAGAGGACCTCCTCGACGTACCGCTGGATATACCACCTAAGCTCGGAGACGAGGGCAAGAGCACTCCCAAGTGATGCCGTCCGGACGCGCACACCGTATGCCAGCCGATCGGGCTGATAGAAACGGAGAACCTCCCTGCTGGTCTCGGATTTGAGCAGGGTAGCGTAAAGATCAACCCCCTCGGGCTGGATGAGGAGGACGTTCATTGCACTATTGTGGGCGCACGAAGTCGATAAGGTTTCCTTTGGGGGCGCCCCGGACGCCCCCTTCATGGCCCGGCAGCAGGATACGGACCGAAAATAGACGGGTGTGGGAAAAACCCGTCAGAGATACATGCGGCCGTCGGGAGCCGCCACCTCGCGCTTCACCTTTTTGATTGCCGCAAGGAAGTCTTCCTGGTAGACGGCATCGGCATCCCGACGGATCGCCATCATCCCGGCCTCGCGGCAGATTGCCTGCAGCTCCGCGCCGGTGGTATGTTCGGCGAGTTCGACAATCTCGGAGAGGTCGACATTCCCGGCAAGGGTCATCTTCGCCGTGTGGATCTTTAAGATCTCAAGACGCGCTCCGGCATCCGGGAGTGGAACCTCAACGATCCGGTCAAACCGACCGGGCCGGAGGAGGGCCGGGTCAAGCATATCGATCCGGTTCGTCGCTGCCATGATCCGGACGTTGCCGCGGTTCCCAAAACCGTCCATCTCCGCGAGGAGCTGCATCAGCGTCCGCTGCACCTCGGCGCTGCCGGAAGTTCCGTCATTCGTGCGCATGCTTCCAATCGCATCAATCTCGTCGATAAAGACGATTGCCGGGGCGCGCTCCCGGGCAAGGATGAAGAGTTCCCGCACGAGTTGTGCGCCTTCGCCAATGTACTTGTGGACGAGTTCGCTCCCGGACATCCTGATGAACCGGGCATTGGAGTGGTGGGCAACCGCCTTCGCAATCAGGGTCTTCCCCGTTCCGGGCGGGCCGTAGAGGAGGATGCCCTTCGGGGGCTCAACGCCGATGCGCTCGTAGATCTCGGGCTTCGTGAGCGGATACTCGACGGCTTCCCGGACCTCTTCAATCTCCTCCTTCAGGCCGCCAATCTGCTCGAACGTCACACTCGGCTGCTCATCAAGTTCCATAACCCGGACCCTTGTGTCATAGATATTGCCGATTATCTTGACGATGGACAGGGTATTGTTCACTGCCACTTTCATCCCGGGTTTGAGAGTGCGGTGGAGTTTCTCGTTGACTGCGGTGACGTATTCCTGATTGTTGCCCTGCTGCCGGAGATACACTTCGCCATTTTCAAGCACATCGACCACAGCGGCAACAAACAGCGGCACCCTTTTTAACTGAGCATTCTCTTTTCTAAGTTGCAGGAGTTCTTTTTCCAGCAACTCATTCTTCAGTTTGTAGTCCAGGACCTGTGCCTTCAGATCCTGGATCTGGAGGGTGAGCATATCATGCTCGCTGCCAGGAGTGTTGCCAATGGTTTCGTCCATGTTACTCATATATTTGGATCTCCAACCACTTTATAATGTGGTGGTAGAGATCATGCAAGGCAGGAGCATATCAAAGGGTATTGCAAGCGGAGAACTCCTCGTCTCACCGGAACCCATATCATTCCTCTCAGGCGTCGATCCGGAGACCGGCACCGTTGTGGAGCATGGGCACCCGCTCGAGGGGCAATCGATCGCCGGACGCGTTCTGGCCTTTCCATATGGTAAGGGATCGACGGTCGGTTCTTACGTAATCTACGCATTAAAGCAGAACGGGCTTGCTCCGGCGGCGATCATCAACACCGAAGCCGAACCGATCATCGCAGTCGGGGCGATCATTGCAGGAATCCCCATGGTCGACCGTCTCCCGCCGGAGTTCTCCAAAATCCCCTCCGGGACTCTGGTTACGGTGAATGGGGACACCGGCGAGGTCTCCTGCAACGAGAACGCATGAGGAGGACCGTGGAAACCTATTACGATATTCTGGGCGTCCGGAAAGACGCCACGCCAGATGAGATCCGGGCGGCGTACCGGCGGCTTGCAAAACAGTACCACCCGGATATCAATCCTGACCCAAACGCGAGTGAGCGATTCATCCTCATCCAGCAGGCATATGAGACTCTGATCGATCCGGATGCCCGGGTGCGCTACGATCTTGCCCTCCAGCGCGGCAGCGCATCTGGACAATATGGCCCATTTCAGTGGTACCGCCCAGGCGGGCAGACGATCTGGACGCAGAGATTCTCGTGGCAGAGAGAGATGCCGAGATCGGGGATGGGCCGGATCGGCTCTATCGTCCTCCTCTTCGGTGTCGGTATCCTGATCGTCCTCATGCTCATGCTCTCACTCATATTTCGTCTTGCCGCCGGGGGCAGACGGCAGCAGGATTCATAATAAAGCGCATCCGACGGGGGATAATCCCGTTGAGCGGGACTGCACCTGCGGCAAACGGGATCACGGGAAACCTTATCTGGTGAAACTGCCTTCGTGCAGGATGATTGTTCCTGAGTGAGTGTGATCTGTATGGAGAAGGTGAAGCGATACCGGTGCAAGTACTGCAACTACATCTACTCCCCGCTGCGGGGAGAGCCGCACCGCGGCATCCCGGCAGGCACCGCGTTTGAGGATCTGCCGGAGGACTATATCTGTCCCGTCTGCGGCGCGACCGGGAAAGGACCTATCGGCGCATGGGGGTTCGAACCCTGGGAGCCGACGAGGTACGTCTGCAAGATCTGCGGTTATGTGTATGACAAAAAGCGGGGCGAACCGCTCCGGGGCTACCCAAAAGGCACCGCGTTCGAAGACCTTCCGGAGGATTACACCTGCCCCATCTGCGGAATGGATCCGAAGATCACAAGTTTCTATGGACCTGTCGGTAAATCGCAGTTTGACCCAATTCTGGATGTCTAACCGGTGAGAGGAGCCCTGCCTCCTTCCCGGACGGCTCTTGAGAGTTGCTTCTTGACCGGATTGTCGTTCTTATCCAAAGGTCCGTTTATTGCGTTCTTGATCGATTATCGATAATCCCGTTCATACCTTGGCGGTCTTCAGGAGGCATTCGGGATCATACTCCGGCATAATTTATGATCTTCGCCGTGCGAAGCCATAACTTCGATAGAGATCAACCCTGTTTGCCCGCACAGATCGGTCCCTTCAAATAGTGGTCTGAGCATCAATTTAGCAAGCAGTTGGTCGCCTCATCCTGAGGGAACAAATCACAAGAGTATAACATTGGCCAATTGAATAGGTAACGAGCAAGCAGCGGCAGGATGATATCGAATGGATTTCTTCGGTAATATTCTGGGTCAGGGGAAGAATGCAAACCCTTCAATAAAGCAGGGAAACTCTCAGTTTGAGGCCGGGAACTACACTGAGGCGGTAAAGAGTTTCGAGAAGGCGCTCAAGATCGATCCCGAGAACGGCACCCTCAGACTATCGATGGGTCAGGCGCTTGCATGCCTTGGTAGAGACCGCGAGGCCGCAGAATGGTTAAGGAAGGCTCTTGAGTCCTCTCCAGGCGATATCGAGATACTGCGGGAATTGGGGCATGTCCTTGCCCGGACTGGGGACTACAAAGAGGCGGCAGAGTGTTTCGCCGCCATCGTTAAAGAAAAACCTGCAGACACGAATGCCTGGTACTGGCACGGGGAGATGCTCGAGAGGAGCGGCCAGTATGCCGATGCGACGCAATCCTACAGACGGGTACTCGAGAGGGACCCGGAGAACCCTGTTCTTCTGGAAAAGATTGGAGGATTGTACGAGCGAACAGGGAACTACCGCGAAGCAGCGGGCTGTTACGAACGAGTCCTCAGGATGAGACCGGACAGTATCAGTACGCTCGTAAAGAAAGGGTGCGCCCTCCTGTATCAGGGGGACTACCCGGAGGCTATCGAGGTATTTAGCCGGGTGCTTGATGCAGAGCCAAAGAGCCTTGACGCCCTCTACGGTAAAGCTTTGGCGCTTGAGCATCTTGGCCGGATTCAGGACGCCGCTGACTGCTATGGAGCGATCGCTGACATTGAGCCCGACAGCACCCCCACCTGGTATCACCGCGGCTCACTCCTCCTCCGCGCGGGAGAGTACACCGAAGCGGCGGAGTGCTTTGGTAAAGTCGCCCTCGCCAACCCGGACCACATCCCGGCGCGTTACTCCATGGGGATGATCCATGATGCGCTTGGCCGCTACGACCGGGCGGTCAAGAGTTTCGACCAGATTCTTAAGCATGATCAGAGCCAGGTGCAGGTGTGGTGCGCACGCGGCATCGCGCTCTTCCACCTTGGCCAGTACGCCGAGGCGGTACATTCGTTCGACCGTGTTCTCGACAGCCAGGCGATGACCGGGATGAAATGGATCGGGAGCGGCACTGATCTAGCGCTTTTTGAGCAGGATAGAGCGGAGACCCCGCGGAAACAAGCGCCATCGATCTCCGATGCCCTGAGCCGGGTCATCCTGAACTACCGGGGAACAGCTCTGCTTCACCTCGGGCAGTACGCAAAAGCTGAGAATGATTTCAAGCGCATCCTCGAGGGCGATCCCGGGAACATCACCGCCTTGCAGCAGCGCAGCATCGCGCTCATCCATCTTGGCAGGTATGGCGAGGCCAACACCTGCCTGGACACGATCCTCGCAAAAGAACCGCATAACGTCATTGCCCTCTTATCAAAAGCTGACGTCCTCGAAAGCCTCGGCAGATACGATGATCTGCTCGCCTGTCTTGACCAGATACGGGATATCAGAGGGGATAGCCCCCATCTCATGCAGAGAAGGGGAGAGGCCCAGATGCGCCTCCAGCAGTATGAAAAGGCTGCGGAGACGTTCGATCTCCTCTATAAGTCCTGCCCCGGAAGTGCTGCAGCGGCGAAAGGTCTCGGCGACGCACTCCTGCACCTTGGTAAGTACGAAGAGGCGCTCAACCACTTTGACCAGGTACTTGGGGCGTACCCGGCCGACAGGGTCGCCCTTTCAGGGAGGATCACGGCTCTTGAGTATCTTGGCCGGTATGCAGAGGCGCTCGAGTCGGTCAGCCTGATGGAAGAGAGAGATCCGGGAGATGCCTGGTTATTCACCTTGAAGGCGCGGCTGCTTGAGAGGCTTGGGAGATATGCGGAAGCTGCCGATTGTTATGATGCGCTTCTTGAAACCGATCCGGATAACGGCGGATATCTGCTGAACCTTGGGATTGTCCTTGCCACGCTGGGGCGATACGATGAGGCTGCCGAGCGGTTCAGGCAGGCCATCAAAGCCAATCCTGACGACCTCCTTGCATGGTTCAGTCGCGGTCGGGCTCTGGAGCGGATGGGAGAGTATGCGGATGCAGCAGAGTGTTATGCAAAAGTGACCGCCGGGCGACCAAAAGATACCGGGGCCTGGTTTGCACAGGCTGTCGCACTCGCACGGCTCGGAAGGCATCAGGAAGCGATCAAATGCTGTGAGAAGGTGCTCACATCCGACCCCTCGAACGCAGCGATCTTAAAGATTCGGGCGGATATGCTGGAAGCCGTAGGCAAACATGCAGAAGCGAAAAATGCATACGAGCATTACCTCAAGATCTCTCCCGACGATCGGGGCGCACTGATGGCGTTTGGTGCGGCGCTCGAACGGAGCGGGAAGTTCGACGATGCAATCAAGCAATACGCGCTGATCCTCGAGAGAGATGAGCGTGATGTTGAGGCATGGTACGCCCTTGAGAGGGCCCTTGTGCATATGGGTCGATACGAAGAGGCACTGGAGTGTTCCGACGGCATCATCGAGGCGAACCCGGAGAACCGGGCAGCCTGGCAACGACGCGGAGAGATCCTCATGTGGCTCGGGCGCTATGCCGATGCGGTGGAGTGCTTCGAGAAGGTGATCAAAGCCGATTCGGCGGATACCCTCACCCTGTGCAAACTCGGGGAAGCTTACGAGAAGGCTGGAAACTACGAGGAGGCGCTCGCCGCCTATACACAGGTGCTCGATCGGGAACCGAAGAACATCGAGACCCTTCACGCCTGTTCCTCCGTCCTCATTCATCTCGGCCGCTACAACGAAGCGGTCAGGACAATCGACAAGATCATAGCCCTTCAGGCCGAGGATCCTGCCGCGCTCTTTATGAGGGGAACGGTGCTTGAGAAGATGGGCAGGTACAACGAGGCCCTGAAGAGCTATGAGAAGGCGCTCTCAGCCAATCCGAAGAATGCGGCAATCTGGAACGCTTTCGGGGCGCTCATGAGTTCGCTCGGACGGCAAGCCGATGCCCTTGGTGCGTTTGAGAAGGCGATCGAACTGGGTGACGGGGACGTCAATGCCTGGCTCTGCAAGGGCATCGCCCTCGATCACCTCGGGAAGTTCGATCAGGCGGTCGCCTGTTACGAGAAGGTCCTCGAGTCGGATCCACACCATCTCCGGGCATGGTACCTGAAAGGACGGGCACTTGATCGTCAGGGTAGGCTTGCAGAGGCAGTGGAGTGCTTCAAGAAGGCGCTCGAGAACGAGGAAAAACCATGAAAGGATATACTAACGGCATCCTGCTGCTGATTGCGGGGATCTTCGCGGTCTTCGTTCTCAGCCCGGGGTGTATAGGAAACGAAGATGCAGAGGATCGGGCAAAAAGCGGAGACCTGGTGAAAGTCCACTATACCGGCACTTTTGATAACGGGACGGTCTTTGACAGTTCTATGGGGGGTGAACCGCTCGAGTTTACCGTTGGCGGGGGTGAGATGATCCCGGGGTTCGATGCAGCCGTTGTAGGGATGCGGATCGGAGAGACGAAGACTGTTCGTATCCCCGCTGACCAGGCATACGGCCCATATCAGGAGGAACTCGTCTTCGTCACAGATCCAGCCGGGATCACCGGCGGTGAGAACCTGACAGTCGGTGATCAGGTTGCTATAACACTGGCTGACGGGCGGGCAATCCCCGGAAGGGTTACCAATATCTCGCCCGGCGAAGTCACCATCGACGCAAACCATCCCCTTGCGGGAGAAGATCTCACGTTCGTCATCAATCTTGTTGAGATAGGATAGATTCTACTTTTTTTTTACCTATCGGGGTGACGAGCACTTTATCGACGCGGTGGCCATCCATATCAACAACCTCAAACCGGAGGTTGTTCCAGGTGAACCGATCCCCGGTGTTCGGCGTCCGCTCTAAGTACATCATCACAAACCCGCCGAGCGTCTGATAATACCCTCGCCCCTCACCAGGCAGGGTCCCTACGCCAAGGAGATCATGGAACTCATCGATCGGGAGCAATCCATCGAGGAGCCATGACCCGTCTTCACGGCGAATTGCCGTGCCCTCCGGCGGATATTCTGTCGACGGAATATCCCCGACAATAGACTCCATAATGTCGTGAATGGTGACCAATCCCTGGATACTTCCATACTCATCGGTAACAAGGGCGATTCGCGCCCTGGAGGTCTTGAATCTCTCAAGGACCGTAAGAGCAAGGACGCTCTCAGGAACAAAGAGAGCCGGTTCAATTGCCTTTGCGATATCTGGAGACTCGCCCGAGATCGTCCGCGCCCAGAGGTTACGAACCGAGACAATCCCGAGCAGGTTGTCCAGGTGTTCGCGGTAGACCGGGAAGTAAATGTGCCCGGACTCCACCATCTTTCTCCAGTTCTCTTCGGGAGGGGCTTCCACATCCACGGCTACGATATCGGGCCGGGGAGTCATCAGCATGCTGACACGCCGGTCACCAAGGCGAAAGACGCTCTCCACCATATCCTGTTCCGCCTCCTGAAAAACGCCCGCCCGGGTGGCCTGGCCGATCAGGATCCTGACGTCCTCCTCAGTAACCTCGGGACCGGAGGGTTGCCGCATCCCGAGCGCCATGAGGACTCCTTCAGTCGATATGCTCAGCACCCGGATGAGAGGCGCGGCGGCTATGGAGAGGAGACGTATCGGGCGCGAGACCAGGCGGGCAATCCGCTCGGCGTTGTTCATGGCCACCCGTTTCGGCACCAGCTCGCCGATCACGAGCGTTAAGTAGGTGATGGCGGCGACGACGAGAACGCCCGCCAGCAGACTGCTGTAAGGAGCAAACAGGGGGACGCCCGCAAGGACTTCCGCAAGAGGGCCTGAAAGCGTTGCCCCGCCGTAGGCACCGTTCACAATCCCGACGAGGGTGATCCCGACCTGGATGGTGGAGAGAAACTGTGTCGGATCGTTGGCAAGTTCAAGGGCGGCAGCCGCCCCTGCATCGCCGTCTTCGGCTCTCTTTTGCAGGCGAGAGGGCTTCGCAGAGACGAGAGCAAACTCTGCCATCGAGAAGAACCCGTTTGCAAAGATCAGGAGGATGATGATCAGGATATCGGTGACGACAGGCATTTCCCGGCTCTCCTCGCCAAAAGGTTTACTGTACTTTTATCAAACCCTCACTTATGCGTATCGACACGACCGGGCAAGACATCCAGGGAATGAGAAATGTTTATCAATGTGGGGACAGGAGTTCCACCAGGTGATACGCAGTGGTCGAGATCGGCCAGCAGGCACAGGATTTCTCGATATCCGATCAGAATGGGAACAAAGTCCGGTTGTCGGACTTTCGAGGAAAGAGGGTCATCCTCTCCTTCCACCCGCTGGCCTGGACCAGCATCTGTGCCAGGCAGATGGAAGCGCTGGAGACGAACCATGAGGCCTTTGAGAACCTCGATGCCATTGCTTTCGGCATCAGCGTGGACTCGGTTCCCTGCAAACGGGCATGGGCAGAGAGCCTCGGAATTAAGAAAACCCGGATCCTTGCGGATTTCTGGCCGCACGGTGAGGTAGCCCAGATGTACGACGTCTTTGACAGCACAAAAGGCTACTCCCGGCGGGCCAACATCGTCATCGACGAGTTCGGGCGCATCATCTTCGTCAAGGAGTATCAGCTGACGACGGTACCCGATATGCAGGAAGTCCTTGACGCCCTGCAGGCACAGGAGAAGAGCAGGCAGGCAGAGGAACAGGTGCCGGAGATATAATCGTCGGCGCTGCCGGAATACTCATCCAGTAGTCCAGAAGATACTGCCGATCAGCGTGATCAGCAAGATCGCCGGAACAGCATAGCGGATGAGCACCATGTAGACCCTCTGCTGCCATCCGCATCCACCTATTTCTGCACAGATCCGGGCACGGTTGACAAACC
This sequence comes from Methanoculleus thermophilus, assembly GCF_001571405.1. Taxonomy (NCBI): domain Archaea; kingdom Methanobacteriati; phylum Methanobacteriota; class Methanomicrobia; order Methanomicrobiales; family Methanomicrobiaceae; genus Methanoculleus; species Methanoculleus thermophilus. The sequence continues at coordinate 106,511 of NZ_BCNX01000010.1, forward strand.
ACCCTCCAACGATGGAAAGGATCAGTCCGGCAACGATGAGGCCGAACGTCCCGAAGGCATAGTCGGCGAGGTCGAGGAACGGCGTTCCGAATACTTCGAGTTTCAGCACGGTATAACCGAGGGCAGACGGAAGCCCAAGAAGCATGACGGCAACAGAGACAAGGAGCGTCGCACGCCTCCGCGAGTAGCCGTAGGTATCGATCATGGTCGCCACCGGAACCTCAAGCATAGAGATCGCAGAGGTGAGCGCTGCAACAAAGAGCATCGTAAAGAAGAGCGCTCCAAGCAGCATACCGAACTGGATATTCGCAAAGGCAGCGGGCAGGGTGACGAAGACAAGGTTTACCCCGGCGGCTGGGTCAAGACCCGCGGTGAAGACCAGAGGAAAGATCATAAATCCGGCAAGGAACGCCACCAGCATATCGGCGACTGCGATGATGGAGGCGCTCCTAAAGAGGCTTCCTCGCCCAAGATAACTTCCATACGTGAGCAGGATCCCCATTCCCACCGAGAGCGAGAAGAAGGCCTGCCCAAACGCTGCAATCCAGACGCTCGGGTCGGTCAGTCGTGGGCAATCCGGGGTGAGGTAGAACCTAACCCCCTCGCCCGCCCCGGGCTCCGTGAGTGAGACGACCACGAGGAAGAGGAGGAGCACGATGAGGAGCGGGATAAGAAACCGGGAACTCTTCTCGATACCCCCACGGACTCCGGAGCGCACTGTCATAAAGACCGCAAGCCCGGAGATGAGGTAGAAGATGAGCGGAAGATAGGAATTGGTGAATCCTTCAAACTCCATCGGCTGGTTGAGGGCAAAGAAGAATGCATACGCAAGCACCCAACTCGTGATCACGAGGTAGTAACTGAGGATGAGGCTGACGATGAGGACGATGATGAGGCCTGCAACGAAAAAGCGCTGCCGTATCGCCTGAAAGGTGGAGATGACTGAACTCCCGCTGGAGCGGCCGATGACGAACTCTAAGATCATCAGGGGAAGACCAAAGAAGAGGATGGAGATCAGGTACGGGATCAGAAACGCTCCGCCGCCATTGGCACCGACAATATACGGAAACCGCCATATATTCCCGATGCCCACGGCCGACCCTATACTTGCAAGGATGAAACCCGCTACCGACGACCACTGCTCTCTTTCCATACCCTTCACCATCCGGGGCCCGTTCCCAGTAGTTGGCTTGTACTCTTTCTTTATATGTATACCCGGCCGGATCCGGCGGCAGGTTTTGTATGGATATCGATCAGTGCACTTTTGTAGCGGGGGCGCCCATACGGTTGTTGTAACTGGTAACAAGATGAGCGTCAGTTCCAGTGTGAACTCCCGGAAGGAGGAGGAACGTTGAACGAACGATACCCCTTCCTCATCTCCATCCCTCACGGAGGGATCTTGGTTCCCGCCGAACTCCGCGGGCTTATCAACCTCTCGCGAAAGGAGATCATCTTCAATAGCGATCCCCATACTCGCCTTCTCTATGGGTTCAATGACAGGGTAGAAGCAGTGGTCGACTTCGATATCTCCCGGGTCTTCGTCGATACCAACCGGCCACCCTACGATTATCCGCCGCGGGCTCAGGACGGGGTGACCAAGGTCATCACACAGGACGGGACCCCGGTATTCCGAAAAGGCCAGGTACCCGGCAGGGAAGTGATAGCGGCCCTTCTGAAGAACTATTACTACCCGTTCCACGGGCAGTTGACCAGGGCACTCAATACACTTCCCATCAGGATTGCCTTCGACTGCCACAGCATGCTACCGAAATCTCCGCCTGTTCGGGCAGACTCAGGTCGCCCGCGGCCGATCTTCTGTCTGAGTAACCGGGGGGACCTGAACGGAAAACCAAAGACGGCAGGGGGTCTCGTGACCTGCCCGCCGGAATGGCTTCAGGCGCTTGCCCGATCGTTCCAGACGGAGTTCGAGGGGGAGGGAAAGGTTGCCATGAACGATCCGTTCCGGGGCGGGTTCATATCGGTGGCACACTACCGACGGTCGCGGGTCCCCTGGGTCCAGGTCGAGATCAACCGCGGCCTCTACGAGACTCCGGATCGTGAAACCGATGAAAAGCGACTCGCCGAACTTCGGGAGAGGATCTTTTCAGCCATGGCCAACTTCTGGGACGAGATCTCCGGATAAGAAAAAATCCAATCTCAGCCGAATCAGACCTCAAACTCCCGGATTTTTCAGGCCGAAGATACTATGCCGATAGGGCGCCCACTTATATAGCGATGGATCGCCTGCACCTGATCCTGCAACGTTACTTTGGGCATACGGCGTTCAAGCCCTACCAGCAGGAGATCATAGACGACCTCCTCGCCGGACGCGACGTCCTCGCGGTGCTTGCAACCGGAGGCGGCAAGTCGCTCTGCTACCAGGTCCCGGCACTCATCGGTGATGGTGTGACATTGGTGATATCACCCCTTATTGCCCTGATGAAGGATCAGGTCGATGATCTGCAGGCCCGCGGGATCGGTGCAGAAGCATTGAACTCATCCGGATCGTACGCAACGACACGCCGGATCCTCTCGGAACTCGAGGAAGGTCACGTCCAGATCCTCTACGTCTCGCCGGAGAAGGCGGTCAGCGAAGATTTTCTCGATCTCCTCTCAACCCTTCCCATCACGCTTATAGCGATCGATGAGGCGCATTGTATATCGATGTGGGGACACCAGTTCCGCCCTGAATACCGGTCGCTTGCGGTCCTCAAGGAGCGGTTTCCCGGTGTACCGATGGTCGCCCTGACCGCAACCGCGACCCCGGATGTCCGCGACGATATCTCGCGACAACTCCGCCTTGAGGACCCATCGGTCTACGTGGGAAGTTTCAATCGGAGAAATCTCCGATACGCCGTCATTCCTAAAGACGATGGCGCATATGATCGGCTCCGGACCTACCTGAGAAATCGCAGTGGGGATGCCGGGATCGTCTATGTTACAACCCGGGAGGGGGCTGAGACGCTCGCGGCCAATCTCCAGGCCGACGGGGTATCGGCGCTCCCCTACCATGCCGGCATGACGGCAGCCGCACGGGCCGAGACACAGGACCGGTTCATAAGCGGGAAGGTCCCGATCATCTGCGCAACAAACGCGTTCGGGATGGGAATCGACAAACCGGACGTCCGATTTGTCGTCCACTATGACATACCAAAAACCCTCGAGGCTTATTACCAGGAGAGCGGCCGGGCGGGGAGGGACGGCAACGCGAGCGACTGCATCCTGTTCTACCATGACGACGATGCAAAGCGCCTCAGGTCCTTCATCGACCGGGACCTCCCCTCAGAGTTCCAGCGCGAGGTTGCACGCTCGAAACTGCAGAGCATGGTGGAGTACTGCACCACGACGGGATGCCGAAGACGAGTGCTCCTCGAGTATTTCGGCGAGCATTTTGACGCCCTGCCCTGCGGAGGCTGCGACGTCTGTGCTCCGGCCGGATCAGAGACCGGAAAGACCCGCCCCCGCTCAGGGCGCCGAAAGCGCAGCGCCCCTCGTTCTGTATCCGGCTGAACTAGAGGGGAATCACAGTCCCCGCAACACCCTCCGGGGAAACATCTATTACATCGACGGCAGATGAGCGCTCCGGGGGTTGTCATGAAGAAATTAACCCGTTCAAGAACTGACCGGTGGATCGCCGGAATATGCGGCGGCATAGGAGAATACCTCGAGATCGACCCGAACGTCATCCGGGTGATCTGGGTCATCTTCACCGTGGTCACAGGGTTTGTCATCGGGATCGTCATCTACCTCCTGCTCTGGCTCATCCTGCCGGAGAGCGGACAGGTGCGCCCGACTGAAGTGTTAGAGGGAACGTAGGAGGTTAGCAATGCGGTCTAATGGCCGAAAACGTCTCTTTTTACGAAGGAGGGCGGTTGTGGGTGTCGGTGAGCACCACACGCTGGGGGTATATTCTCCGAAACAGTCATCCCTTCGTTTGAGAGTTGATCAGGCTGTTCATCGATTGCTCGCCTGTGGACGGATACCCGCTGAGCATCGCCACGCGGGCGAGTCCGAGGGTCCGAAGGACCGGATCTTGAGCACCGTTAGGTGCGAGGGGCTGACGGGGAGGGGCGCTTGCCGGGAAGTGTACCCGCTGCGGGGGGAACATCATCCCGACGGTTCACGAGGGGTCGGTGAAGAAGTATCTGGAGATGTCGCGCGAGATCTGCGCAACCTACGCGATATCGGAGTA
>NZ_BCNX01000011.1 GCF_001571405.1 Methanoculleus thermophilus
TAGCCATTCGTCGACACTAACTCTGCTCCTTGTTGTTGGTTTCGTCATTAACACAAGGAGCAACGGTTTTATAGATCTTTCCCCTCAGATGGAGCCGACCCTCGACTAGAGGGTTTCAACAGAGCCATGTTAGCCTAAAATCTCGATTGCTTCTCTTAAATACTGAACAAAACATCTCTAATTAACTATTCAGCAATGTTAGCACGTTTGAAAAAGTATTTAATATCTGAGTGGGAATAAGGCCATTATCTAAAAGGTGAGGAATAATGGCTAATGAGAGAATTAATAACCCCAAGACTCATGCGGACTACCGTATCCGCCAAAGAACGACAAAGAATGGCACAAAAGGTCAGATAATGGGTCGGTACAGGATGCGCAAGTAGTTTGGATCAGCTGCAACGATTTCTTTCACATGACAACTATGTGAGCAGGTGTTTGCAGGATAGAGGAGCTTAAGTTAGTGATCAAGATATCTTTGCCGGAAGGGGACTCTCTTTCCATCCTTCCACAGGGGGATTTTAATATAGAAACAACTTTCCTCCACATTTCTGCCTACAATTTGCTCAAGTAATTGAAATTGCAGTTTACAATTTGAAAATATAAATTCGAAACGCATATACGAACTATCTCCCTTATTGGCAATAGTTGAGAGACTGAACGCCGGGTGTGTCAATGCTAGGTAAACATCATATCTCTATCAGTATTGGAAGTGGACTTCTACTCACAGCACCTTGGTTTTTATCCGCGCCTGTGTCGGTTACGATTTTCATCGCAGGAACGATAATTGGATCACTGTTACCAGATACTGACGCTGCAGATTCAAAATTACACTATATGGATGGAATTGCGAAATTTTTCAGTCTAATAATGAGGCCAGTTGTTTTCCCGCTTACGGGATATGTGTTCTATCTTCTCCGTCAGCCATTCAATCCATCACACAGAGGGTCTATGCATACATTCCTAGGTTTGGCCGTTTACACATCCATACTTGCAGTAATTATTAACCTTGGCCTTGCCGTCCTTGGATTCTGGAACGTCCTTCTGCTATTTTTCACAATTGGGTTGTCTTTTGGGGGGCTTTTCCACATATTTGAGGATTGCTGCACGAAAAGTGGAATTTGTCCGTTAATGCCGTATAGTAAACATTGGTTTGGAGGTGGAATCAGTACCAGAGATCACCAAGATAAACGCCCAGAACAGTATTCCACAGGCTTGATCGTATTGGCTGTTGGCATAATGATAGCCGAACAGCATTTCAGGTTTGAACCACTTCAGGTTGCACCTTTCTCTATCCTGATATTCACTATTGCATGGGTTACTATCTACATAATGTCCAAATCATCTGCGAAACGGCAATATAGGCGTTGATTTGAGGGGACAGAATGGAAAAACCTAGTTTAGCCAAACATTTGCTGAGGCAAGATGGTATCGTTATCCCAGAGAAAATATTTAAGCAAAAGTTTATGGAACAATTTGAACGGGCACTATATTCAAAACAACCAATAATCGTTTCATACTTTTTTAAAAAAGCATCAAATAATATGGCCGAATGTCTTAACTATGAAAATATTGAGGTGTTCTTTAACCGCCTCGTTTCAGATAAGTATTATTTGGAGGGAAAGTATTGTGACTTAATAACAGAAGATGATAAAAAGATTCTAAATTTGGTAGCAAAAACTTCGCAATCCCCCGTAAAAGATTTTCTAGAAATTTCTGGGCCATTAGTTTACCTAACAGAAGTAATTGGAGAACTAGAAGAAAAATGGGGGGAAATACCTCAAACAATTCAGATTAGCGTGTTTATTTGGCTCTTTAGTACTACATTCGAGTTAATTTTGCATATGACGGACAGGCGACTATTTGCAGTTATACTAGATGATGATTCGATCAATAATAACGACAGAAGAATTGTGAAATTTCGAGAGGATGTTAAAAGAGATGAGTATCACGACCATGCACTACCCGGGATGATCAATGGCGTTCTTCAGGCAATTCTCGGGATGCCTCCTAACAACGATTCTATTTTTGGAAATAATAGCGATCCTAAATCTATTCGGAATAAGATCTCACATTCAAACTTGTTTTACGATTCGGAAAAAAATAAAATTGTCCGCCTTGATGGCAAGGAGTACGAAGTTGAAGATCTCCTTAAATATTACTTTCATATGTATCAATTTTTAATAAAGTGGATAGAAATCTCTCTGGATTCTCCGATTCAAGATATTGATCTTGAACAAAAATTTGGAGGCGAAATGGAGTCTTTCTTTAACACATATTCGCAAAAATTTGCGAAATATCAGCGTTATGGGTACCAGAAGTATTTTTCGATGTATATTATTAATCTGTACAGGGAAGCCAAAGGTAGCAGTTGAAAATGATGTAATAAGAGTGTAATGTCCTTCAAGTAACTTTTCAGAATCACATGATTTCACATGTGAGAATGCACTTTGAGGTCATCCCAATATTCTCCCGATCATGACACTACATGCCAGGTGAATCAATCCCATGAATGAGTGTTCATATCGCTCGTAACGTGGAACAATCTTCTTAAACGCTTCAATCCAGCTGAAAAACCGCTCTACTGCACTGCGCTTTTTATAGAGTTCTGGATCAAACCAGACGGGTCTCGGTAACGTCTCAGATCTTCTGTAATTTGCCTGAGCCCCGTCTCCTTGCCTGATCATTCCTTCTCCATGGTCAAATACCTTCTGCCGGTGACCCACTCCTCGTTGATGTCCATCAGGATAGATCCGACCAGCCGGAGAAGGGATTCCTCGTTCGGGAACGCTCCTACGACTTTGGTCCTTCGTTTTAGCTCCTTATTGACCCGTTCCATCAGGTTTGTGGTTCGGAGCCGTTTCCCGTGCTGTTTTGGGAATGCCGTGTAACTCATCAACCCCGGGAGGAATCGCTCGATGGTGTTGGCTGCTTTTCGGTACCCCCTGGCATTCAGGTCATCGGCGAGATCTTGAAGCCTTTGTTCACTTCCATAGGCCTCCTTCAGCCCCTCTACAACCTCCTTCTGATGTTTCCGGGGAATATTCCTCAAGACGGCTCGGGTACAATGAACCTGACACATCTGCCAGGATGCACCGAGGAAGGCGGCTTCAGCCGCCTTCTGGATGCCGGTATGCCCATCCGAGATGACCTGTTGAACCCCGGCAAGTCCTCGTTCTTTGAGGTCCTCGAAGAGTCCCGACCAGAATTCCTCATTCTCACAATCTGTGATTCTTGCGCCGAGGATCTCCCGGTAACCATCCTCGCGCACTCCGGCGA
>NZ_BCNX01000012.1 GCF_001571405.1 Methanoculleus thermophilus
CGGTTTTCAAGGGGATATCGCCATGTGGGGGAGGGGCTGACGGGGAGTGCGACTGACCGGAGGTCAGGAGCTTGAGAAACTCGAAGAGTTTCGAGGAACGAAGGGCGAAACGCCCTGAGTTCGAGCACCGTTAGGTGCGAAGGGGCGATCCCCCCTCCCCTGAAACCCCTCCCCCAGACGCGATAACCACTGGAAAGCCGTGGGCAAGCAGATGTGCCGGTGAAGTCCACGAATCCTCGGGTACAAGAAAACAAAATGTGATCACTCATCTATCCCTCGCTCACGGTGCTCGCCCAGACTTGCACTTCCGCCGCCCCTCAGAACCAGATGGCCTCTCAAATACTCTTCAGCCACACCCTGGGGCGCTGTCGCTCTCACTTCCTCACCAGCGGGTAGATCATGTGGATGATATCGTAGGTGCCGCTCGGGTAAGCCCACGGGATCGCGTCCAGCGCGAGATCGTCCACCGTCAGGTTATGCTTGATAGCGAGGGCGAATATGTTGATCACCTCCTCGACGTGAGGACCGATGAGGTGCGCCCCGATGACCCGGCGGGTCTCGCGCTCGACCAGGAGTTTGTAGCCGACGTGTCTTTCGCCGATGCTCCGGTTCGTGAAGCGGCCCGAGAGGTCGCCGGCGTTGACGGTGTATGAAATCCCCTTCTCCTTCGCCCGCTTCTCCGTGAGCCCGACGGACGCGATGGGCGGGGTTGTGAAGGCGACGCTCGGGACGACCGAGTAGTCCGCGGTCCGCACGTTCCCGCCAAGGATGTTGTCGACGACGAGGTGGGCGTCCATCACAGCCACCGGCGTCAGCTGCGGGCTTAGCGGGTTTGCGTCCCCGGCGACGTAGACGGCGGGGTTTGAGACGCTCTGGAGGTAATCGTTGACCACGATGCCCCGGCGGTCGGTTGCGACGTTTCCGGCCGCCAGATCGAGGCCCTCAATCATCGGGACCCGGCCGGCCCCGTGAACGACCATATCGGCTTCGAAGGTTTTCTCCTCGCCCTCTCTTCCGGCCCGCACCCGCAGGCCCGCTCCATTCTTCTCGATCGAGCGAAGCGGCATATTCGCCTGCACGTCGATCCCGATCTCCTTTGAGGCCAGCACCAGCCGCTCGACCACATCGGGGTCGAACCCCTTCAAGAGCCGCCCGCTCCGCTGGAGGATGGTCACCTTCGAGTTGGCCCTTGCTGCAACATGCGCAAACTCAAACGAGATATAGCCCCCGCCGATGAAGACGATCCGCTCGGGAAGCGTATCGAGGTAGAGGAACTCATCGCTCGTTGTGACCAGGTCCTCTCCCGGGACGTTCAAAGGATGGGGGCGGGCACCGGTGGCGATCACGATGTAGCGGGCCGTGACCGTATCGTTGCCGACCGTTACCCGGTTCGGCCCGATAAACCGTGCGAACCCGTGGTAGGTATGGATCCCCGCCTCCCGAAAGCCCTCCTCCTTCCGTCTCGGAATGGGGCCGGGGAACGTGCGTTCGAAAGCGACGAGCTCTGGCCAGTCGATCGAGACCTCGCCCGAGACCCCCCTCCCCTGCATATTGTGAACACGGGCCACTGTCGCGGCGGCACCGGCAAGCACCCTCTTTGGGACGCACCCCCGAAGGGCGCACGTCCCGCCGTAATCCTGATGATCCGTGATCGCTACCCGCATCCCGGCATCCCTGCAGTGCCAGGCGATGTCGGAACCGGCGACCCCGGTCCCTATGACAAGAAGATCGTACTCCCGCTCCATAGCGAGCACCCGGTCGACACAGAGTGGCATAAAGGTTTACCCGGGGCTACGAGGCCCCGAATGAGGCCTGCTGGACCCGGAGAAGAGAGTCAGAAGTAGAGGAGGGATACGAGGCCGACGGCGATTGCAATGAAGATGACCGTCTGAGCACCCCCGGCAAAGAGGTAATCGCGGGTTCGGTAATTCCCGGGGCCCATCAGGAGGGCGTTGACAGGATGCGTCGGAAGGAGGAACGAGTTTGAGGTGCATATCCCGACGAGGAGCGCAAGGCCACGCGGGTCGAGCCCGAGCGGATCTGCCATCACAACCGCGAGCGGAACAAGCAGAACGGTGGCGGCGATATTCGACATAACCAGTGAGAATGCAGTCGCAAGCAGTGCAATCGCGATGAGAATGAGAAACGTCGGGTACCCGGCGACCAGGTCGACAATCCGGTCGGCGATGAACCGGGCCGTCCCGGTCGTATCCATGGCGATACCGAGCGGAAGGAGGCCGGCTATCAGCACGAGCGTCCGCCAATCGATTGCCCGGTAGACCTCATCGATCGAGATGACGCGGAGGAGGACTATCGCGACCACGCCCGAAAGAAGGCTTGTCGCGATCGAGAGGCCCGTGTAGGTGAGTCCAACAGCGGCAAGAAAGCAGAGGACAGCAGTCTTTGCACCGCGTTCGCGAACCCCCGCCCGCCCCTCGATGGGAGTCACCAGAACGAAATCCTTGCTCGTCCCGAGTGCCTGGAGGCGCTCCCAGCGGCCGAGCACGATCATCGTATCCCCCGCCTTCAGGGGCAGGTCTGCAAAGTTCGTTCTTTGCTCTTTCGTCCCCGAGAAAAAAATCAGGACCTCGGCGCCATAGGTCACCCGGAATTCAAGCTCCCGGAGGGTCTTACCGATGATCGGGGCGTAGGGGCGGACGATCACCTCAGCAAACCCCACGTTCGGATCGGTCATGATGTCTGCGGAACTCTCCCCCGGCCGGACCCACTCAAGCCCGAAATCCGCCCTGAACCGTTCAACGTCACTGTCCTGCCCGAGAATGCCGAGCTCCTGCCCGGAGGCAAATCGAGTGTACCGCCACGGCGTATAGAGGACCTCACTCTCCTCGGTAAGAGATATGAGATGGAGGTTGTAGCGCGAGATCATCCGCACATCCTCCCGCGTTTTCCCGACGAGAGGGCTTTTTTCCGGGATTCGCAGATAAAAGATGCGTGAAGGGGGTTGCCAGGTCCGGATCAGCTCCTCCTGCGGGCTCAGGTCGGTCCTCTCGCGCCTGGGGAGGAGGCGATCCCCAAATAAGTAAAAGAGTGCCACCCCGGAGAGAAGGAGCGGCAGACCGATGGGGGTGACCGCAAAGAGCCCGAAAGGCGGATATCCGGCCTGCTGAAGGAGGTCGTTGAGGACGATGAGGGTGCCGGCTCCCACCATGCTGATGGTGCCGCCGAGGGTCGCGGCGTAGCCTACGGGAAGGAGGAGGCGTGATGCCGGGATCCTCGTCAAGGATGAGACTCGCAGGAGCGAGGGAAGAAAGACGGCGGTGGCCCCAACGCTCTGCATGAAGGCCGAGAGCCCGCCGGCGACGAGGGATGCAGCGGCGGTCAGCCGGCGCTCACCGGTCCCGGCGAAACCGACGATTGCACGGGCGATCCGGATGGTCACCCCGGTCCGGTCGAGCCCCCGCCCGAGGACCATCACCGAGAGCATTGCAATGACCGCGCTGCTCGAAAAGCCGGAGAGGGCCTCTTGCGGTGTGATGAGCCCAAGCCATGTGAGCGCAAGAGTCACGAGCAGCGCGGCCACATCGACCCTGACGATACCGGTGACGAAGAGGACGGCAGAACCGATGAACACCAGCAGGGTGAGGAGGATCTCGGTCTCCATCGGGCAGACTCGGGCCTGGAGAACAGAAAAAGGTGTGGGCAGGACCAAAGAAGGCCGCAAGGGGACCTGGAGATTAGAGGGTTATAAGCCGTCGTAAATCGAGCGGGTGACCCGGTGCGGCTCGAAACGTCCCCGGTGGAAGACCCGGACCTCGACCTCGACGCCCTTCTGGAAGTCCCGCATCCCAAGATCGTAGGTCCGCTGGACATGCCGCAGTCCTTCACGGGCAAAGAGATCCCGGAGGGCTTTCCTGAACCGGATCGCCTGGTCGAGAAACGCCGCCTCGTACGCCCGGGTCTCCCGGGCAATCCGGAGGCACTCGGCATCATCGATCGGGTTGTTGTAGCAGCCGTGCTCGTTTAAGCCGCTGATCTGGCGCCAGTCCACGGTACCCGTCTCATCGGCCTCCCGGTGGAGCATGTAGGGGTAGATCCGGCATATGGCGAACCGCCGGTCGTAGATGGTGCACCTCCTCCCATCCGAGAGGAAGATGCAGGAACCGTCGGGCTTCGTCTTGAGGGCGTAGCCCATGACGTAAAAGTGTCCCTGCTGGTCGCAGGCATCGAAATCGGGTGCCGGGATGACGACATCTGGTGCAAACGAGCGGACACTATCGGTGTCCTCCTCGAGCAAAAAGACGTGCCCGTTGAAGTCACGGGTGCAGCAACGGCCGCAACATTCGCAGGAGAACCCGACATCGCGGATGATCTCGATGAACTCGTCCTCCGGAAACGCAAGAAGTCTTTCGTATTCTGCCTCAAGGGCAACGATCTGTTCGTCAAGCGTGAACGTAAACGAGCACCCTCCCATCCATCGTCCCAGACGTTCGTACCGGGACTGTTACCTGAGATCTATGACGGGGAGGGGGATATGCCCTTCGGCCCGCCAACTTAAACCTTCCTCCCCACCGTCGCAGCGTAGATCAGGAATTGCTCTTCACCGTCGAGTCCGAGGAGCCGGTTGATTGCCGCGTCGTCGAAGGCGCCGATCGCACAGACCCCGCACCCGATACCCGATGCCGCGAGGTAGAGGTTCTGGCAGACGTGGCCGGCATCGAGGTGCAGGTAGCGGTAGCCGCGCTCGCTGTAGCGCCACGTCATCCGGCCAGGGACTGCGATCCAGAGAAAGGTGACGGCGCTCTCAAGGATATGCGGCTGGTTCAGGAAGGCTGCAGTCACATGCTTCGGGAGGCCCGGGTCGCGCGACTCTTCGGCAAGGCGATGCTCGAGGGCCAGGTAGCGGTAGAGCCCGGGAGGGACGTCCTCGACTCGGTTGATCAGGAGGTAGGTCTCGAAGGCGTGCCGGGCGCCCGCGGACGGGACCGTCCGGAGGGTGAAGGCCCCGTCGACCACCCTCCGGACCCCCTGGGTGCACCAGAGGAGGAATGAGAGTTCGTGGAGTGCAAGCGGCTCCGGGGCATAATCCCTGACGCTTTCCCGCTGCTCGATCGCGTCACGGAGATCGATTGCAGGAAGAACAATATCCTCCGGTGGAGGGAGCGGGATGAATGCTCTCCCCTTCGTGTACGGGACTTCGAGCGGCGGCGGCGGACGGCCCAGCATCTGGTCCAATGGCGGCAGGTTTTCGTGCTCCGTCATCCGCATAAACTCCTTTCCCGCTTCCGAAAGGGTTCGGAGACTCCGATAGGGCATACGGGCCTTATGGCAAGAGATGACATAATATTTTGCCAATCACACGACCCCGAGTTCTAGACAGTCGTCCGCGATTCGAATCCGGAAACGTATTAGGAGAACTCCGACCAACTATTACCACCGTACCCGAGGCACTCCCATGATAGTGACCGCAATTATGCTCATCGTCGGCCTGGCCCTCCTCGTCAAGGGCGCCGATCTCTTCGTAGGGGGCGGAAGCGGCCTCGCACTCCGATACAGTATCTCTCCGGCCCTGATCGGATCCACGATCATCGCGTTCGGCACATCGCTTCCCGAGCTCGTCGTCAGCACGAACGCCGCGGCTACAGGAAACACCGGGATCGCCCTCGGGAATATCCTTGGGAGCAATATTGCGAACATTGCCCTCGTTCTCGCGCTCTGCACCCTCATCCGGCCCGGAATGATTGCCGCATCTGGAGCATCGCGATCGGAACTTTTCCGGCACACCGTGCTGATGCTCGTGGCCACCGTGGCGTTTGCGCTCCTCGCTGCGAGAGGCACGCTCGACGCCCTTGCCGGGGCAGTGTTCCTCACCCTCTTCGTGATCATCCTGTACTTCCTCATACGGGAGGGGCGTGAGGAGGAAGACATCGAGATCAAGTCTCACGGGTGGGCCGATATCCTCTACATCGGACTCGGCCTCGCCGCGGTCATCATCGGGGCACAGCTCGTCGTCGACGGTGCTGTCGCCCTCGCCGAGGCCCTCGGGGTCCCTGCGTTTGTCATAGGTCTCTCGATCGTCGCCGTCGGGACGTCGCTGCCTGAACTTGCGACATCCCTCATGGCCGCCGTACGGAATGAGGGGGCCATCTCCATCGGCAACATCCTCGGGAGCAACATCTTCAACCTCCTCTTCATCCTCGGGATAAGCCTTCTCCTCGCCCCGGTCACAATCGGGTCCGCGTTCGACATAGTCGCGGTCGTCCTCTTCTCGGTTGCGATCCTCCCCCTGATCTTTGCCCGACCGGGCATTGTCCGGGGCTGGTCGATCGTCCTGCTCATCGGCTACGCCGCCTACATCGCCTGGATCTTTGCGACCGCGCCGGTCGCATGAGGTGGTGCCAAAACTCCGAAAAAATTCGTAGGTTACACAAACCTGATACCTCCCTGCGTCTATCTTCCTTCATTGGAAGGTGGACGGTTATGGAGAACTGGAAACCGGCAATCGTCGTCGCCCTCGGCTGTCTGGTCGTCGCCGCGATCATCGGGACCGCCCTCGCGTCGGAAGAGGACGGGGCGGAGATCAGGGGCGATCTGATCAAATTTGCATCGAAAGAGGAGATCAAGGCGTTCTTAAAAGAGAACGCGCAAGGCAGCTGGCGCGATGGCGGGTACCACCGGGCCACCGGCGGCGTCGCGGACGAGGCCGGGGTGAATCCCCCGGCACCGATGGCGACGGCCGCTCCGACTTCGCAGGCCCGCGACTACTCCACGACGAACGTGCAGGTGGAGGGCGTGGACGAGGCCGACTTCCTGAAGAACGACGGGAAGTATATCTACATCATCTCGGGGGAGACGCTCACGATCGTTGAGGCGTTCCCGCCGGAGAATGCGAAGATCATCTCCGAGAGCAGGATCGACGGGAGCCCGAAAGCGCTCTTTCTTGCCGGAGACCGCCTGGTGGTCTTTGCCACCACAACAGAAGAGAGAATGACCACCGTAGAAGGGAGCGTAACCCCGGTCCCGGTCTGGCGGACGGTGACGCACGCCTATGTCTACGATATAAGCGACCGAGAAGATCCAGAACAGGTCCGGGACGTGACCTTTAGTGGCGACTACTACGATGCGCGGTTGATCGGGGACCACGTCTACGCCCTCACGCGGGAGTCCCCGGTCTGGGTGCGGGACGACATACTCCTTCCCGAGGTGAGGACAGGCACTGCGGAGCCCATCGTGCCCGACGTCTACCGGCCAAAGACCCCCCTGCAGAACTACATCTTCTACACCGCAGGCGCCTTCTCCATCCGGAACGATACCGGCACGCCGGACGCCGAGACCTTCCTGCTTGGCTACGACACCACACTCTATGCGTCGCAGAAGAACCTCTACATCGGCTACCGCAACCAGGGCCCGGTCTCCACCGCCGGCCCGGCAGGGATCGCGGTGCCGCCGGTGGAACCCGGCACCCGCGACCGGACGCTCATCCACCGGCTCTCGATTGAAGGTGGAGAGATCGATTACCGGGCGATGGGCGAGGTCCCCGGGCATCTCCTGAACCAGTTCTCGCTCGACGAGTATGCCGGCAACCTCAGGGTGGCGACGACCGTCGAGGGCTGGACGCGGGAAGGGACAACTCAGTACAACAACGTCTACGTCCTCGATTCCACAATGAAGACCATCGGGGCGCTCGAGTATATCGCGCCGGACGAGCGGATCTACGCCGCCCGGTTTGCCGGCGACCGGCTCTACCTTGTGACGTTCAAGCGGATCGATCCGCTCTTCGTCATCGATCTAACCGACCCGAAGCGCCCGGGCATCCTCGGGGAACTCAAGATCCCCGGCTACTCCGACTACCTCCACCCCTACGGCCCCGACCACATCATCGGCATCGGCAAAGAGACGAGCGAGAACGAGTGGGGCGGGGTCTCGGTCGCCGGCCTCAAGATCGCCCTCTTTGACGTCTCGGACGTGAACAGCCCGACCCAGGTCGATAGCGTCGTGATCGGAGAGGCAGGGACCGACTCCGCGGCCCTCCACGATCACAAGGCCTTCCTCTTTGTGGAGGATAGGCAACTCCTGGTCATACCGGTGAGCGAGATAAAGAAGGTCGAGAACCCCTCGTCGCGCTATCCCGGATCATATGCCCTCGAAACCTGGCAGGGTGCTTACGTCTACAGGGTAAGCCAAAAAGACGGATTCACGCTTCTCGGTAGGGTCGCCCATGCCGAGAGCGGATCCCCGTACTCCTGGTACACACCCGACGCGGTGCAACGGTCGCTCTTCATGGACGACACCCTCTATACGATCTCAATGAGGAGCATCGTCATGACCGACCTTGCCGACGGCAGCCGGATCGGCGAGGTCCTCCTCCCCTACCGCGGGGAGGTCTACCCGACCCCGTACCCGGTCTGGTGAACCGGAGAGCGGTGCTTGCGGACCGACTTGAAGATCTCCATCACGATCACGACCGAGGAGGCGAGGGCAAGCAGTACAAGCCACTCGACCGGGGAGACCGGCTGCACCTGGAGGACGTCCTGGAAGAAGGGGATGTAGAGCGCGAGGATGTGGATCCCCTGCGCCGCAATGACGCCGGCGATCAGGAGGTAGTTGTTGCTGATGGGGACGCGGAACGCCGACCGGTATTCCGACCGGCAGTTGAAGACATGGAAGTTCTCAAAGAGCACCATCAGCAGAACGAGCAGATTTCTGGCTGCAAACTCGTCCCACCCGTTTGAGATGAGCCAGTACCAGACGCCGAGCGCGACGAGCGCGATGACCGTCCCGGAGATGAGCACCTCTTCTATCATCAGGCGGTTGAAGACCCCCTCCTCGGGTCGCCGCGGCGGCTGGCTCATGACGCCGGGCTCGCCTCGCTCGAACGCCAGCGCGACATCCTGGATACCGTTCGTCACTAGGTTCAGCCAGAGGAGCTGGACGGCAAGGAGAGGGAGCGGGAGACCAATCAGGAGGGCGAGCATGAAGAGGAGAACCTCCGCAAACCCGGTCGAGATCAGGAGATAGACGACTTTACGGACGTTGTCATATGCGTAGCGCCCTTCCTCGATCCCGGCGACGATCGAGGCGAAGTCGTCGTCTGTGACAATCAGAGACGCCGTATCCTTGGCGACGTCGGTTCCGGAGCCCATAGCGACCCCTATGTTTGCGCTCCGGAGCGCCGGCGCGTCGTTGACCCCGTCCCCGGTGACCGCGACGAACGCTCCGCTCTCCCGGTAGGCCTCGACGATCTGGAGTTTCTGCAGCGGCGTCACACGGGCAAAGACCCGGGCGCCCCGGACGCGGTCGATGAACTCAGGCAGGGTCGTCACATCGGGGTCGCCGAGTTCCGCGCCGGTGACGACCTCGTCGGGGGAGTCCGCAATCTCGAGTTCCCGCGCGATGGCGAGCGCCGTTGCGGGGTGATCTCCCGTCACCATCACCACGTCGACCCCGGCGCTGCGGCACCGGCGTATGGCATCGGGGACGTCGGGCCGGATCGGGTCGATGAACCCGACGAGACCGAGGAGTTCGAGGGGAGGGATCTCCGGGTTCTCCGCGGAGATCTCTCCCTCCACCCGACCATGAGCCACGGCAAGCACCCGGTATCCCCTGGAGGTGAGGGTGTCGTGCTCCTCCTGCACACGATCCGGATCGAGCGGGATGCTGCCACCCGGTCCGGCGGCCATGGTTCGACAGAAGGGGAGGACCGTCTCGGCGGCCCCCTTGACCGCCACCCGGACCGCCTCACCCTCCCGGTACCAGACGGCGGCATACCGGCGCTCGGACTCGAAGGGGATCTCGGCGACGGCAGGCGCACCCTCCCGGATACCGGCAGGATCGAGTCCCAGTTTGTAGGTGAGCGCAAGAAACGCCACATCGATCGCATCGCCCCGGTAGGTCCAGCCCCCCTCGTCGGTCCGCTCCAGCACAGCCTCGTTGGTGATGGTCGCAGCCCGGGCCAGGCTTTCTACCCGGTCACGGACGGAGCCGGTTACCGGGGCACCGTGGATATCGAGGACCTCTCCCTCACCCGCGTACCCGGCACCCGTAACCGAGATCTCCTCGCCCGTGGGTAGAAGAACTACCCGGGCGGTCTGCTGGTTCACCGTGAGGGTGCCCGTCTTATCGCTCGCGATCAGCGTGCAGCTCCCGAGACTCTCCACAGCGGCAAGATACCGGACGATGACGTTGCGCCCCGCCATCCGTGATGCTGCAATCGAGAGCGCGACGGTCAGGGCGACCGGCAGCCCTTCGGGGATCGCCGAGACCGCGAGCGCGACGGCGAGGAAGAAGACCTCGAACGGGGGCATCCCCTGGCCGAGGACGATGATCGCAAGCAGTCCGGAGGCGACAAGAACGGCAAGGCTGATCTTTTTGGAGAAATCTTCCATACGGATGACGAGGGGGGGTTTTCCCGCCTCCGATGCCGTGACCGTCTCGGCGATCTGCCCAATCTCGGCATACTGGCCGGTCGCGACCACGACGCCCATCCCCCGGCCGGTCGTGACAGTGCTGCCGGCATAAAGCATATTTCGGCGGTCGGCCAGAGGCGCTGATGCGTTTATGGGATCAGGGTTCTTCTCGACCGCGTGGGACTCACCGGTCAGGAGCGACTCATCGACCGTGAGTGAGCGTGCCTGTATGACACGAATATCGGCGGGAACGCGGTCACCCGCTTCCAGGACAACCCGGTCGCCGGGGACCAGGTCTTCCGCCGGGACGGTCACCTCCCGCCCGTCCCGGCGCACCCGGGCATGAATCCTGAGCATCTGCTGGAGCGCCGTTGCGCTCCGTTCCGCCCTCACCTCCTGGAACGTCCCGATGGCGGCGTTGAGCAGGATTACCACGAAGATGAAGCCTGCATCCGTAACATCGGCAAAGAGGATGGAGATGATCCCCGCCGCAAGGAGCACATAGATGAGCGGGCTCATGAACTGGCGAAGGAAGACCTCCAGCACCGTCGGGGGCCGCTTCTGCGGGAGGGCATTCTCCCCAAAGATCCCCCGCCGACGGGCAACCTCTGCATCCGAAAGACCCCCTGTCGGGGATTCGAGCCGTTCGGCTACCTCGAATGCCGCAAGAGCGTGCCATGCCGTCGCGCGGGATTCGTCCGGGGTTAGAGAGGACCGATCCATTGTTGTGGTGCCATCATGTGCGATCACAATGCTGTGCGCCGGTGCTGCGGGATGAGATCGGGCGGGTGCACTGTGGCCTCGCCTGCAACCCCGCTATGCAGCTCTTCCCGGCGGATACCCGCCGGAGCAGGCCCGGGAAGCTGCCGCCCTTTCTACATGAGCGAGGGAGAGGAGACTGTTAACGCGGCCGATGGGGGTGGAGGCCGGGGGAGAGACAGGTCTCCAATCTATAAAAAATTGCAGGCAGCGATCTACGAGGGAATCAAGCGTGAATCATTGTCAGCATCATCTTGAACTGCGTGACGGCGTGGACCGCGTGGGGAATGTTTGCCGGCATGATGATCAGTTGGCCCGCCTTCATCGGGTACTCCTTCCCCGCGATGGTGATGAGGGCCTCCCCGTCGATGACCTGGAGGACAGCGTCGTAGGGAGCGGTGTGCTCCGAGAGGCCCTCGCCGGCGTCGAATGCAAAGACCGTGATGGTGCCAGCCTTGGTGTAGACAAGCATCCTGCTGACGATCGATCCGGGCTGGTAGGCGACGAGGTCGCGGGGGTCGATGACCTGCTCGGTGAGTTTCTCTTTCTTTTCTTTGGACATATGAGTCTCTTCTCCCTGCAGGGTATTCTGTCTTGCGGCCCATGAAGGGGCTGCATCCTCACCTTTTTTCCCGCCCGGCCTCCAAACAGTAAGGGACCACGAGTGTACTACCATCTCATCCTGACCGACAACTGCAACCTCTGCTGCACCTACTGCCGCGGGAAAGCCTTCACTGTCGAACCGCCAGATCTCCCCGAGATCGCCGTCGATGAAGACCTCCCGGTCGACCTCGATATCGATCTTACCGATCTCTACCGGTTCCTCGCAAAAGACCCCGAGGCCGTGCTGACCTTCTACGGCGGGGAGCCCCTGCTCGCCGTCGACCGCGTCCGCGAGATCGCCCGCGACGCCCCGGTATCTGCGCTGATCCTGCACACGAACGGCACACTCTTAGACCGTCTCGATCCCGCGACCGCAAACCGATTCGATACGATCCTGGTCTCGATCGACGGGCCCGAGGAGGTCACTGACGCCCACCGGGGAGAGGGAACGTTCCGCCGGATCATGAGAAACCTCCGCGCTCTTGCGGCGGGAGGATTCTCTGGCGAGGTGATCGCCCGGATGACCGTGACCGAGGATACGGATATCGAGGAGGCTGTCCGCTATCTATCGGCAAACGAGTATTTCTCGTTCCCTGCCGTCCACTGGCAGATGGACGCAAACTTCTGGAACGACTATGAAATGCGTGACTACGCCTCCTGGGTTGAGAAGAGTTACAACCCCGGCATCCGGTCGCTTGTCGGGTTCTGGGTCGAGACGATGCGGACCGAAGGGAAGGTGCTCCGGTGGTATCCCTTCATGGACCCGATGGAGGATATGCTTCGCGGGCGGCCAAGCATGCTCCGGTGCGGATGCGGCCACTCTAACTACAGCATCATGACCGACGGGCATATCGCCCCCTGCCCGATCATGGTCGGGATGAAGGACTACTACGTCGGGCATATCGCCACCGCAGACCCCCTCCACCTCCCGGTGATGGACGTCGGGGGGGCCTGCACGGCATGCGATATCCACGACTTCTGCGGCGGGAGGTGCCTCTACTCGAATATCACCAACCCCTGGCCCGAGGAAGGGCGACGGATCGTCTGCGGGACGGTGAGGAACCTTCACTCGGCGCTCTCGGAAGCGCTCCCGGAGATCCGGGCCCTCATCGATGCAGGAAGAATACGGATGGAAGACTTTACCCACCGCAAATACAACAGCTGCGAGATCATACCGTGAGAGGGGATCACCCAGCCAGAACCCCATCCACCGGGGCAAGATTCATCCAACCAAAAAGACGAGAACGCTAAGAAGATCATGACGACCATCGGCCTCATCCTCTGCAGAATCGGGCTCCACCGGTGGGGCAGAAAACGCGGATACGACGAGTACTCCTCAAACGTCATCGAGTGGGAGCAGCGGTGCGAGCGCTGCGGGAAGAAAAAGCGGTGGGTCGAGGTGAAACGCGACCGGCGGCGATGACGGCTCAGACGCCGGCATCCCGGACCCGCCAGCCGCCCTTTGGGACCAGGATCTCGAACCGTGCACCCTTCCCAAACTCCCCGGTCTCGCGGATGGCGATCCCGGTCGTCTCCAGGATATCTCGCACGAGGAAGAGGCCGAGACCGGTGTTCTTCCCGAAACCTCGCAGGAATATCTTCTCCTTCTCGCCTGGCGGGATCCCCGGGCCGTCATCCTCGATGATGACGGCAAGGCTGCCCTCCCGACGGGAGCAGCGGATCCTGACCGTCGGGGCCGGACCGGCATACCGGGCCGCGTTCTCAAGGAGGTTGTAAAAGACCTTCCCAAACATCGGATCGGCATAGATCTCAACCGCATCCACCTCGGTAAGAAGAGTGAGACCGGGGGTGAGGGCGGCCGCCGCTTGGATCACGCACTCGCGAAGGTCCTGGTACTCCGGGGCACGGGTTCCCAGATCCTGGTAGTCCTGGGTGAATGCAATCTGGCGCCGGATGAACTCAATAGCCTGCTCCTGCCTGTCCATGTAACCAAGGAGGTCCGGATCGGTTATCTGCTCCCTCATGAGCCCCAGGTAGCCATGGAGGATGGTCAGCTGATTGAGGATATCGTGCCGGGTGATCCCGGAGAGCAGGTGCATCTTCCGGTTCGCGGCCATCAGCGCGGCTTCCGTCTGCTTCCGTGCGGTGACGTCCCGGACGATGGCCTGCAGGCAGGGCGGGCCTTTCACGTCCAGCCGGCTCACGCTCATCTCCGTATCGTAAACTCTCCCGCTCGGTGTGGTGATCCGCCACTCGAAAAACTGCGGCTCTCCGGCATACGCCGCATCCATCTTGGCGATAGCGCTTTCCAGTGCCGGAATGCCGTCGGGCTGGGTGGGACTCGAGAGTTCCCAGGGGGTCTTCCCGATCAGGAACTCTCTGGTACAGTGAAATGTTTCAAGGGCTTTTGAGTTGCAGTCGGCGAACCGGTATCTCTCGAAGATGAATATGGGATCGTTCGCACCTTCAAAGAGAGCGCGGTAGCGTTTCTCCGAGTCCCGCAACGCCTGGACGGCCTGCCGGCGCTCTATTGCCTGCACGACCTGATGCTCGAGCTCGGCAAACTGTGATCTCGGGTCCCCCCTTTCTGAATGTAGCCGTCCGCACCGTGATTGAGCGCCTCTATGACGACTTCCTCGCGGCCGCGCCCGGTAAAAAGGATGAACGGGAGATCGTGAAATTGCTGCCGGATCTTCTTCAAGAGTTCGATGCCGTCCATCTCCGGCATCTGGTAATCGGCGATGACGGCATCAAAGGTCCCCTCACCGAGCAAGCCCAGCGCCTCCCGACCGGAGAGCACCGTCTCGACGGCCAGCGCGCCCGAACGTTCGAGGTATATCCTGCCGACATCAAGGAGCGCCGGATCGTCGTCGACATAGAGTATGGAATACCGGACCATCTATAAGGCTTCCAACGTTCAGTAGTTCCCGGGCAACCAGATAATACTTATCGGAATGAATAACGACGCTAAGGTGATATTTCCGGCGTCCATCACAGATAATGCTTCTTCTGATAACCGACGATTTCTGAAACGAACCGAGTACCTGGCATTATACGAAATCGTTCCCGGCGCAGACGGCCTACCGCCCCTACCTGCTCCCGGAAAGCCCTGAAAAGAACATCTCTGCCCTGCAGCATCCAGGCGAGCCGGAGGTATCGCTTGAGGCGAAAAAATAGTTATTTCTTGAGTTCTTTCCCCACCGAGAAGGCCTTTGCGAGCACGCTGCCGAACCCGTAATACTCCTGGCGCATCGAGTCGTAGGCAATCGGCCGGATCTTTCCGATATCAGGCTTACCGTCTTCTCCAAGGACGCTCTCATCCACCTTCACATCCAGGATCTCGCCGATGAACTGGGTATGTACGCCGATCTCGACCGTCTGGAGAAGCCGGCATTCGAGGACGACCGGGAACTCACCGACGTAGGGCGCGTTCACCAGGTCGCCCTTGATCGGGGTTAAGCCCGTGGCAGCAAACTTGTCCGTATCCCGACCGGAGGCGATGCCAAAGTAGTCCGCCTCCCGGACGTACTCCTCAGATGGTATGCTGATAGTAAACTCGCGCTGCTCCATCAGGTTCTTGTAGGTCTGCCGGACCTTCTGGACCGAGACCGCCACCGCCGGAGGGTTGGAAGAGCATATGCCACCCCATGCAGCCGCCATCGCATCGGGCCGGCCATCTGGGCCGTATGTCCCGATGATCAGATCTGGATGAGGGTAAAGGAGAGTCCGTGGACCAAATGAACGCTTCGTCATGGGAATACGGTTCGTCTCCAGACCCGGATAAACCTTTTTCTAGAACTGAATCCGGCGCACCATACCAATGTGATAAGAAAAGAGGAGGTGGATCAGGTCATGCGGCGCCTGCAGAACCCCCCTTCTGCTCTTGGACCGAACGGAGGAGGAAGAAGCCGACGATGGCGAATGTCGCTATCGGCGAGAGCCAGGTGGGAATATGGAATCCGAAACTGTCCGCGAGCATGATCGTCCCGAGCACCAGGATGGAGTACATTGCACCGTTCTTGAGGTAACAGAAACTCCGGATCCGGTCGATACCCCGGATAGTCAGCTCCCTGACCACAAAGGCCCCGATTCCGTTCCCTATCAGGATGAGGGGGACCGAGAGCGTGAAGGCAAACGCCCCGATGACGCCGTCGATCGAGAAGGTCGCATCGAGGACCTCAAGGTAGGCGAGTTTCGAGACGTCCGACATCCCCGACCCTTTCAACCGGGCTTCCTGCACCTCGGCGTTCTGCCTGAATCCGTGTACTATGAAGAAGATTGTGGACCCAAGCACCGCCGCAAAACCCATCATGGTGTTGATCTGGAGGGCGAACCAGACTACCGCAGCAAGCAGGATCGAGGCAACGGCATAGAACCAGACGGCCTGCCGGGAGAAGAACGCCTCGGTTCGGAGACAGCAGTTCTTCTCCTCCGCAAAGAGCCAGTGAAAGAAGAGGAGGACAAGGAACATTCCTCCAAATATCAGAAGGATCGGGGAAGACTCCTCAATCGCGGCCACGACATCAGGATCGCTTGAGAAGGTCGCAAGCAGCGCGCCCATGGGCCCGAGCGACGGATTGGTCGCCCAGACGATCACCCACGGCAGGAGCCCCCGGATTACGAAGACCGCAGCAATCAGGCCCCACAGAAGAAACCACCTGCGGGCCCGCTCGCTCATCGTCGCAAGGACGTCCGCATTGATGATGGCATTATCAATGCTTGAGACCGTCTCAAAGACAATGAGGCCTGCTACCGTCAGAATAATCAGTAACCAGTCCATTCTTGTGTAGTAGGATCTATTCTCGATCGTATATAAGAAGAGACCGGGCCGGCTGAGTATGGGTTACGTTCATATATCATACCCGCATGAGTCAGTCGTCGTTAAGGAGGATACAGATATGGGACTTGTAAAGTGTTGCCGTGAGCAGGTCGTCGCCGTCTCACTGGACACGCCGGCGCTGGAGGTGGCGAAGGTCATGGGTGAGAAGAATGTCGGAAGCGTCGTCGTCGTCACCGGTGATAACCGACCTGCAGGCATACTCACCGATCGCGATCTCGCAATCCGGGTTATGGCACAGGAAAAGAATCCGGGCGCGGTGCGGGCAGAAGAGATCATGACCGGGAACGTGATCGCGTTTCAGGATAACATGGGGATCTATGAGGCCATCCAGAAGATGACTGATGCAGGCATTCGGAGGATGCCAATCATCGACGATGCCGGAAAGTTAATCGGGATCGTCACCATGGACGACATTATCCGCATGCTTGGCGAGGAGATGGCGGCTATCGCAAAGAACATCGAGAAACAAAGCCCACCCCCACAGAAACTGAGCGCCCCCATACCACCCATGTGAAGGGGGATGCCACCTCCATTTTCGGAGGGGAGGCAATAGATCCTCCCCTAGCCGAAGGAGAAGACTATAGTCTCCCCGCTCTGGTTTATCGACCCCTCCATCGCGCGGATCATATCCTCCCAGGTCGCACCGGGAGAGAGCGCAAGATCGAGGTCGAGCGCATAGACCCGGAAGAGGTACGCCTCGGCCTCCCCGGCCCCGGGACAGGGCCCACGGTAACCGATGGTGCCGAAATCGTTCGTTCCCTGTACTGCAGGGAGCGGTGACTCCACCACCTCTCCTTTCGGGAACCCTTCGGGGATCCGCGGAACCGGGGGAAGGTTCCAGAGAAGCCACGCCACCTTTGACGGTCCATCCTGGGGGCTCGTCGTCGCAAGGAGTGCAAGTGATTTGATGTTCGGGAGGATCCCTTCGACCCTGATTGCGGGGGACCGGTTCCCTCCCTTACAGGTGTGAACCGCCGGGAACTCTTCAAAATCCAGTTTTACTACCAACTTCTGTTTCATACCTGGCTCCTTTAGCACCTACCTTCGAGAACCATGTTATAAATATGGTGCGTGCGGTCACCGGGAGTACATGGCGGCGGTCTCGCCGAACCCGAGGACGTGCCCCCTCATGGCATCGATGAGGTCGTGCTTGTTTGCGCCGGGCGCGAGGTCGAGCATATCATCAAGCCCGTAGACTTTGAAGAGGTAGCGATGCGTCTCACCCCGAGGCGGACAGGGGCCCCGCCACCCGACGCTCCCATAGTCGTTCGTCCCCTGGACGGCATTCACCGGAGTCGTCACGACGCCCTGCTTGGGGATGCCCTCCGGGATCAGTGGCGACGGCGAGAGGTTCCAGATGATCCAGGTTGTAAAAGAGCATCCGGGTTCGAAGGGGTTCAGCGCAAAGACCGCTATCGAGTGCATCTCATCCGTTAGACCGCGGATCCTCAGTTCAGGAGAGAGATCGGCGCCATCGCAGGTGTTCCAGATGGGAAACTCTGCCGAACGGAGAGAGACGACCAGTGTGGCAACTCTGGAGGTCATACGGGAGTCTTCCGCACAGGAGAATGAAATAGGTTGCGGAAGACCACAAACGCCTCAGACCCGGCGCCCGGCCGGGGGTCTGATGCCGGAGACGGTTTTGCGCTCGTAGATCGCCATCGCCTCACCGTACTCGGTCGCGGCCGTCGCGAGCGCCCCCACAAGTCGGGTACGATCAACGCCGGGAGGGAGATCGAGTTCCCGCTCCACGCCATAGACCCGGAAGATAAAGCGGTGCGGCGCACCCTTCGGCGGACAGGGACCGCCGTAACCGGTCCTCCGGAAGTCGTTCATACCCTGGACCACAGAGACCGGATGGGAGAGTCGGGGCTCCTGTGGGATGCCCTCCGGAATCTCATCGGTCGAAGGGATGTTCCAGGCAAGCCAGTGGGTGAACGTGCCCCGCGGAGCATCGATATCGTCCATGATGACCGCAAGGTAGGGGGCTTTCGACCCGAGAACCCTTATCCTTGGCGAGATGTCCTCCCCATCGCAGGTATGCTCCGGTGGAAACTCATCAAAATCGATCTTTATGGTCAGGTTCCGCATACTCGTTACCTTCTGGGCACCCAATGGGAAGATTCGTATATACCTGTTACGGCAGATGGGGGATCGGGTCTAGCAGCGGGGCGGCATTTCCTCGCTCGATCTCCCATAAGCCGCGGCAGCCTCGCCGTACTGCCGGATGACATCCCCCATTGCACGCCCTAGAGCGATCCGATCGGCTCCTGGAGGCAGGTTGAGGGGGGCATCAAGTCCGTATATCCGAAAGAGATAGCGGTGCGACTCTCCTTGAGGAGGGCAGGGGCCGGTGTAGCCGACCTTTCCGGAGTCGTTCGTCCCCTGGACTGCCGTAATCGGTTCCGAGAGGATGCTCTCCGTCGGCAGGCCCTCAGGGATCCTCTCCGCGGCCGGGATGTTCCAGATAATCCAGTGGGTGAACGCACCTCGCGAGGCGTCGGGGTCCTCCATGACGATTGCAAGATACGGCGTCTTCACACCGAGGATCGTGATCGCAGGGGACCTGTTGGCGCCGTCGCAGGTATGCTCCACCGGAAAGACACCGAAATTCAGTATCACCGTTAAAGGCTCCATCGCCATACTCCACATGCATCAGAAGAGCCCCATGTCCCGGGCCTGGATCAGCAACTCCTGCACCTCCTGGTCGGAGAGATCGTGCCACCGCCCGTACGCCTCCGCCACTGCAAAGGTGCGGCCGGTCCTGATATTTGGACAGACAACGAGGTCCGCCTTCCTGGCGATGAAATTGACGGCGTGCAGTGAGCCGGTAGGGACCGCCACGACGATCGTTTTGGGCGACTCGGTCCGGGCCGCCTCGATGGCCGCAAGCATAGTATATCCGGTTGCGAGACCGTCGTCGATCAGGATCGCGGTCCGGCCTTCGAGGTTCGGAGCCTCTCGGCCGCCGGAGAACCTCTCTACACGCTCTTCCACACTCTTTCTTGCCCTCGCAACAGCAGCATCCACTTCTGCTTCCGAAAGGCCGAGCCCGGCCATGAGAGCACGATTCAGGAAGACCCGCCCGTCCCAGGTCACCGCACCGAACCCCGCCTCCGGGTTCCAGGGGAACTGCACCTTCCGGACCACCGCCATGCGGAGTGGGGCCCCGAGCGCCCGCGCCACCTCAAGCCCCGGCGGCACCCCCCCGGCCGGGATAGCACAGACCACCGGTTCGACGATCATCTCGAGCGGCGAGAGGAACGCCGCAAGGCGCCTTCCGGCGTCAGTCCGATCTTCAAAGACTCCCAACCGGTCCCGCAGCGAATTATCCTCAATGATCCTGCCCATATCCAGCATACGCCCCAGTATTGCAATAGGATATTAACATCTTTTGGTGGCTGATTTCATCCGCCGGGAGAGCGATATCAATAACTCCACAAAGATCGATGATCACGGCAGATGGTGCGGAGAAGATCTGACCGGGAGGAGCATCCGTGACGACGAGAGATTCAGTGAGGCTGTACACCGATGGCGCATCGCGGGGCAACCCGGGAGATGCCGCCTGGGCATACGTGATTGTGAAAAACGGCTCGGTTGTTGCCGGTCGATCGGAGTATATCGGAACGGCCACGAACAACGTGGCCGAGTACCATGCTGTCATCAACGGTCTTTCCGCCGCACGGGAGTTCACCCGCGAGAGAGTCGTCGTCAGGTCGGACTCGGAGCTCATCGTCCGCCAGCTCACCGGGAAGTACCGCATCACCAAAGAGCATCTTGCAGCCCTTGCAGACGAGGTGCGGCGTCTGGTTCGCGAGTTTTCAGAGGTCAGGTTCGAGAGTGTTCCAAGGGAGCATCCCTGTATCCAGGTCGCGGACCGCCTCTGCAACGAGACGCTTGATGCCGAGCAGCAGAGGAGACAAAGGCAATGACGACGGTCGAGTGCGTCCCCATCGGTTTCGTCCGCTCACCCTATCGGGTCAGGGGCGACGCCCCACGCCAGGGGCGCCTTGTGGATACCGTCGCGGAGATCCACATTTATGACGCGTATCTCCCGGGACTAGAGGATATCGAGCGGAGCAGCCACCTCATCGTACTCTACTGGCTCGATCGGGCGGAGCGGGGACTGCTTCGTGCAACGCCGCCGGGCGAGACCCGGGAGAGAGGAGTCTTTTCGACCCGTTCACCCGCCCGGCCGAATCCGATCGGGCTCGGGATCGTTGACCTGGTCCGACGGAACGGTGGCGTCCTGGTCGTCAGGGGACTCGACGCCCTGGACGGCACCCCGGTCCTCGACATCAAGCCCTACTCCCCCGAGATCGACTGCATCCCCGGGGCGACCGGCGGGTGGCGGATCAAAAAGGAGGCAGGGTCCGGGGCGGCATAGGCAAGGCCGTGCCCCCTTATGATCAAAAGAAATCCCTGCTTTCGGACCGACCCCATACCCGAAACGGCTGCCCCGGGCAGAACAGGACTATTTGCCATCAACTATACATTTTTGTGACTTTTGCCGTTAACATATAGTAGCTTTAGATCCTTCTTGTGAAGGATACTATATCGCAGAGGATACTTCCTATGACTCAGACAAACGAACCCAATAAGGAAACCTGTGCCGGGAACTGTGCCGGCTGCCCGTCGGCAGCCGGATGCGGGGACCCGAGAAATGCGAACGCCCCAAGAGACCTCCCGCCGAAAGCCAAGATGAGTGTAAAGCATGTCGTTCTCGTCCTCTCAGGAAAAGGAGGGGTCGGAAAGAGCACGGTCTCGACGAACCTCGCCTACGCTCTTGCCAACCGCGGCTACAACACCGGTCTGATCGACCTCGATATCCACGGCCCGGATATCCCGAAGATGCTCGGGGCCGAGGACGCGCGCCTGCAATCTTTCGACGGGAAGATCATCGAACCGGTCAGGATCACCGGCAACCTCGCGGTCATCTCCATGGCGTTCCTGCTTCCTGAGCGCAACACCCCCGTGATCTGGCGCGGACCGATGAAGATGGCGGTCATCCGGCAGTTCCTCGAGGACGTCAACTGGGGCGACCTCGACTACTTGATCGTCGACCTCCCGCCCGGCACGGGTGACGAAGCGCTCACCGTCGCCCAGCTCGCCCCGAATATCGCCGGCGCGGTCATCGTCACCACCCCGCAGGACGTTGCGATCCTCGATTCGAGCAAGGCCGTAGAATTCATCAAGAAACTCGATCTCCGGGTGCTCGGGATCGTCGAGAACATGAGCGGATTCATCTGCCCCCACTGCAAGGAGGAGATCGACGTCTTCGGGAAGGGCGGCGGAGAGAGAGAGGCTAAGAAACTCGGCGTGCCCTTCCTCGGCGCCATCCCGCTCGACCCCGAGATGCGCAAAGCTGCGGACGAAGGAAGACCCTTCATCATCCGTCGGGCCAAGGACAACCCCACCTGGAAGAGTTTCGACGCCATCATGGAAGCCCTTGTGAAAGAGATCGAGGAATAAGATGGATTATCTGCGGATTCTCGCCGGACAGGAGGAACCCCTCCCCATATTCTCGAAGGTCACCGAGGCCCTTCTGAACTTCGAGGAGTTCCCCTTCCTGCTTGAACCCGTCTACCGTGAGGCCGCTGAACTTGGAGACGAAGACCTCGACCGTCTCCGATTCGGCCTCGTCCGCCTGCAGGTCTATGCCGACATCCACCGCTACGAGAATATGGAGGCAGCCCAGCAGATGAAGTACGTTGCCACCGTGCTCGAACGGATGATCTTCGGGAGACTCCTCCTTGAAGGGGATGAGGCGGGCAATAAGCAGTGCTGCTAGCCCGCCTGCCCCCAGGATTACTAATACCTTCTTTTTCTTGATGCCGACGCGGCGTCACGCAAAGACTCCAATGGAGACCCCAACAGTCATCCACCACATCACACGGCTTCGCGTGAGATTTGGCCACCCTCTATGTATTATAGACTCACGCGGAGAGCGATGAATAAAACTCCGGTGTTTGAGAACCCCTGGGTGTGAGAACGAGAAGGGGCTTTCAGAACGGGTCAAAAAAAGGGATCAGTATGTCGCCAGGTAGCGATCAAGCTCCCAGGGGTGGACCATCGTCCTGTAGGCATCCCACTCAGCGTTTGCGACGTTCGTGAGGGCCTCGACGACGTGCGGACCGAGAGCCCTGCAGATGAGGTCGTCGGCGAGCAGGGCCTGATGTGCCTCGGCGAGATCGCCCGGCAGGGTCTCGATCCCGGCGCGTCTCCGCTCTTCGGGGGTCATGTGATAGATGTTTTTATCGACGCCGGCCGGGGGTTCAATCTTCTGGCGGACACCCTCCATCCCTGCGGTGAGCATCGCCGCAAAGGCGAGGTAGGGGTTGCAGGTGGGGTCGGGGCTTCGGAACTCGACCCGGGTGCTGTTGCCTCGCGGTGCCGGGACCCGGACCAGGGTCGAACGGTTGCTTGCGCTCCAGCTGACGTAGCAGGGGGCCTCATATCCGGGGACGAGCCGCTTGTAGGAGTTGATCGTCGGGTTCGCGACCCGGGTGATGGCCCGGGCGTGTTTGAGCAGCCCGGCGATGAAGTGCATGCAGGTCTCCGAGAGCTGGAGGGGGGCGTCCGGGTCGAAGAAGGCATTCACTCCGTCTTTTGCAAGCGAGCAGTTGGTGTGCATCCCGCTCCCGCAGATGCCGTAGATCGGTTTTGCCATGAAGGAGGCGTGCAGGCCGCGCATCAGCGCCATCGTCTTGACCGCAAACTTGAACGTGATGACGTTGTCGGCGGTATGGAGAGCGTCGCTGTACTTGAAGTCGATCTCGTGCTGGCTCTCGGCGACTTCGTGGTGGGAGGCCTCGATCTCGAATCCCATCTCGGTGAGGGCGAGGATGATCTCACGTCGGACGTCCTCGGCAAGGTCGGTCGGCGCAAGGTCGAAGTAGCCGCCGACGTCCTGGAACTGTGTCGTCGGCCGCCCGTCGAGCATCTTGAAGAGGAAGAACTCGAGTTCCGGTCCGGTATTGAAGACGTAGCCATCCTTCGCCGCATCCTCCATCGCCCGTCGGAGGACGTAGCGTGGATCACCCTCGAACGGTCTCCCGTTAGCCAGGTAGACATCACAGACGAAACGCGCCTCTGCACACTCACGGGATCGCCAGGGCAGGAGCGTGTAGGTCGAGAGGTCGGGTTTGAGCACCATATCGGACTCCTCGATCCGGACGAACCCCTCGATCGAGGACCCATCAAAACCGATACCCCCGGTCAGGGCCTTCTCCGCCTGCTTCACCGGGATAGCGACGTTTTTAGGCATGCCGAGGAGGTCGGTGAACTGCAACCGAAGGAATTTGACATTATCCTTTTCAATACGCTCAAGCATCGCAGAAGTGGCATCGCGGGACATGTGGAAGGTTACTTCTATCCGATGAAATAAATATCTATTGACACAAATACTCCCTAGTAAGTTCAGAAAACAGCAACAGAGCATTAACTTATTGAGTGTTTACCATGTGCGGCATATTTGGTGTAATGGATAAGGGGCGCCAGATGATGGACGGTTCCGGCATCCGGGAAGCCCTCTCCATGATGAACGAGCGTGGTAGCGGCGAGGGGGCCGGGTACGTCGCCTACGGCATATACCCTGACTACCGGGACTGCTACGCGCTCCATATCCTCTTCGACAACGCGTGCGAGAGCAAGGCAGTTGTCGACGCAACGCTGGAGCAGTGGGGAACGATCGAGCACGACGAGGCGATCCCCACCTACGACCAGCCAAACCTCCGGGTAAACAGCACCCCCTGGCGCTACTTCTTCAAGCCAGACCCATCTCTTGCGGCGCCGGGCAGTGAATCGCCCGAGAAAGATGTCATTGCAAACCTTGTGATGCAGATCAACGCGAGTGCAAAAGGTGCCAAGATCGTCTCGTCCGGCAAGAATGTCGGCGTCTTCAAGGCCAGCGGCTGGCCGGAGGATGTGGCGAATTACTACCGGATCGAGGACTACGAGGGCTACATCTGGCTCGCGCATAACCGCTATGCGACGTCGAACCCGGAACTGTGGGACCGGCCCGACCCATTCAACCTGCACGACTGGAGTGTTGTGGAGAACGGTAAGATCACCTCCTACGGGACCAACCGGCACTACGTCGAGAGTTTCGGCTACACCTGCTCGATGTCCACCGACAGCGAAGTCATCGCATACATGCTCGACCTCCTTGTGCGGCGGCACGGACTTGACATCAACCTCGCAATCCGGGCGTTCGCCCCACCCTACTGGGAGGATATCGACCAGATGCCCGAGGCCGAGCAGAAACTGAACCGCGCTCTCCGGTTCGCCTACGGTTCCGCGACAATGAACGGACCGTTCACCGTCCTGGCCGCGAACCCCGAGATGATGGTCGGGTTCACCGATCGGGGCAAACTTCGCCCGATGGTCGTCGGCGAATGCGGTGACCGCCTCTATATCGCAAGCGAAGAGGTGGCGATCCGCGCCATGGAGCCTAAGGTGGAGTCAATCACGCGGCCGGCTGCAGGAGAGCCGGTGATCGGGAGGGTTGCCCAGTGAGCAGCAACTTCGGCAGTATGCCGCTGCGCTACCGGATCACGATCGACCGTGATCAGTGTATGGAGTGCGGGCGGTGTATTGAGAACTGTTCCTACGGAGTCTTCCGGCGCGACGGCGATCGGATCCTGATCAACTCCCGGAAGTGCACCGCCTGTCACCGGTGCCTCACCTACTGCCCCCGGGATGCCATCATGCTTGAGGAGCACCCGTGCGACTACCGGAGCCACCCCGTCTGGACCCGGACGGTCAGGGAGGCAATCTACAACCAGTCCCGGACGGGTAAGATCATCCTCGCCGGGATGGGCAGCGTCGTCGATCTCCCGATCATCTTCGACCACCTGATGCTGGACGCCTGCCAGGTCACCACGCCGCCGACCGACCCGCTCCGCGAGCCCGTCGAGCTCCGGACCTATCTCGGGAAGAAACCGGGGAAACTCGACTTCCAGAAGAAATCGAACGGCGACGTCGAACTCACCACGGAACTCACCCCGAACCTCATGGTTGAGACGCCGATCCTGCTCGGCCACATGAGTTTCGGTGCGATCAGCCTCAACGCCCACATCGCGATGGCCCGGGCGGCAAGGGAGACCGGCACCTACATGGGTACCGGCGAAGGAGGACTACACCCAGGTCTCTACCCCTACCAGGACAGGATGATCGTCCAGGTCGCATCCGGGCGGTTTGGTGTGAACATCGATTACCTTGAGCGCGGCGCCGCCATCGAACTCAAACTCGGCCAGGGTGCAAAGCCCGGCATCGGCGGGCACCTCACCGGCGAGAAGGTGAGCGCGGACGTCGCCCGGACGAGGATGATCCCGCAGGGCAGCGATGCGATCAGCCCTGCACCGCACCACGACATCTACGGTATCGAGGACCTCCCCCAGCTCGTCAACGCCGTCAAGGAGGCGACGGGACGGAAGAAGCCAATCTTCGCAAAGATCGCCGCCGTCAACAACAACGCCGAGAACGTGGCGGCCGTCGCCCGTTCCGGGGTTGACGCCATCGCGATCGACGGGTTCCGGGGCGGCACCGGAGCGGCACCGCGGGTCTTCCGTGACCACGTCGGCATCCCGATCGAGGTCGCCATCGCGACAGCAGATAAGGAACTTCGCCGGCAGGGGCTCAGGAACGAGGTCTCCCTCATCGCCTGCGGCAGCATCCGGGAGAGCACGGACGTCATGAAGGCGATCGCCCTCGGTGCAGATGCAGTCTACATCGGAACCGCAGCCCTTGTGGCGATGGGTTGCCGTGTCTGTGGAAACTGCTATCAGGGCCTCTGTCCATGGGGTATCGCGACCCAGCGCCAGGATCTCGTGGACCGCTTGAACCCTGACGTGGCATCGAAGCAGATCGCAAACCTGATCCACGCATGGACGCTTGAGATCACCGAACTGATGGGAGCAGCCGGCATCAACAGCATCGAGAGCCTGCGCGGCAACCGCGACCGGCTCCGGGGCTACATGCTCGACGAGGGACTCCTGAAGGTACTCGACGTGAAACCCGTGGGAGCGTGAGCAGAATGGCAAAACAAGTTGTTATTGATGCGAAGGGGATGCACTACACGCCCTTGAACCAGCAGATCAGAAAGGCCATTGAAGACGGTGCTGACGAGATCGTCATCAACAACGTCCTCGGACAGCGGTTCATCGGCGATGGTCTTCGCGGGAACGCTACCATCCGGGTCAACGGTGTCGCAGGCGGCGACCTTGCCATGTTCATGAGCGGGCCGACCGTCATCGTCCACGGCAACGCTGAGCACGCGCCCGGCAACACGATGGATAGCGGAAAGGTAGTTATCCACGGGAGTGCCGGAGATGCGGTGGCACACAGTATGCGGGGCGGCAAGGTCTTCGTCCGCGGAGACATAGGCTACCGCGGCGGAATCCACATGAAGCAGTACGAGGCGCAGCGCCCCGTTCTGGTCGTCGGAGGATCCGCTCAGACGTTCCTTGGCGAATATATGGCCGGTGGCCTTCTCATCGTTCTCGACCTCAATGGAAAGATGAAGGCACACGAGATCGGAAGCGGCATCCACGGCGGAGAGATCATCATTCGCGGCGACGTGGATGATGCCAATCTTGCCTCAGGGGCAAAGAAGGTCCCGCTCACCGAGGAAGACAGAAGACGGATCGCCCCGGTGCTCCGGGAGTTTGCCGCCGACTTCGGGCTCGAGCCGGAGCCACTCGTGAACGCTGACTATACCCGGATCGTCCCTGCGAGCGCACGGCCCTTTGCCGGGAAGTATACGTGGGAGTGATAGGCATGGAGATGAAGACATACAAAGATCTGGAGTCCGAGGTCTGGAAGACGGACCTCTGCTCCGGGTGCGGGGCGTGCGTGGCGGTCTGTCCGGCGGATGCCCTCCGGTTCGAACCGGGGAACACCGATGCACCGGTGAACATCGGCTACTGCAAGGCTGACAACGACAGCGTCCCCTGTGGGGCATGCTACGCGGCCTGCCCGAGAGTGGACCTTGCAGGGCAGGGCCAGATGCTCGGGCCGTACATGGATATCGTTGCGGCCCGGTCGGCCTTCCCGGTCGAGCGGAAACAGAGCGGTGGTGCCGTGACGGCAATCCTCGTGAACGCCCTCGAAGAGGGGCTGATCGATGCGGTCGTCACGGTGACGCGTGATCCCTGGACGATGAAGCCGTCCTCCGCGGTGATCACTTCTGCAGAAGAGCTCGTCCTGCATGCCGGAAGCCGCTACTCCTGGTGGGTGCCGCTTCTCGCATCCCTCAAGGAGGCAGTGGTCACCCGGAAGTACCGGCGGATCGCCGTGGTGGGCGTGCCCTGCGTGGCACGGGCGACACAGGCGATCAGAACCAGCGAGCATGACCTTCTTCGGCCCTATGCAAAGGCGATCCGGCTCGTGATCGGTCTCTTCTGCACGGAGACCTTCGACTACGCGAAACTGGTCGAAGGAAAACTGCAGTCGGAGAGGGAGATCGAGCCCTGGGAGATCAACCGCCTCGATATCAAGGGGAAACTGGACGTCTACCTGCAGGATGAGCGGCAGCTCTCCATCCCGCTTGCCGAACTGGAGGAAGCGGTCCGGCCCGGGTGCCATGTCTGCACCGACTTCACGGCCGTTGAGGCGGACGTTTCAGCCGGGGCCGTCGGGTCACCGGGCGGCTACACGACACTCATCATCCGGAACGATATCGGCCGGGGTTTCGTCGACCGCGCGGTCTGGCGGGGCAAACTCTCGACCGGCAGCAACGTCGACCTCGCCGTCATCGAGCGCCTGGCGGCGAAGAAGGCAGAGCGGCGACAGGAATAATCTCTTTTTTATTCGGGAATTTAGAAACGTAAAGACAGGATGCCGGAGAGGCTACCCTGTCCTTTGTGCGGCCTGTTCTGCTGCATACCCAATACCTGTGGCGATGATCGGGATATTCAGGTATCGCACCCCGACCTGCGCCATGTAGGTGCCGAAATCCATCCCTGCGAGGGGCAGGAGGATGAGGATATCGAGCACCCAGTTGATCAGCAGCCAGACGATACCAAGCAGGATACCTTCCCGGACAAAATGGGCGTGAATATTCCCAAAGTAGACCAGGATGAGGAAGACCCCGAGGGCTGTAGAGAAGACAAGGAGGATTGTCTTGATCAGGAAGACGTCGTAGAGCGGTATACCCTCCGGCGAATAGAAGAGGAGCGAGAGGAGGAAAGGAAGGAGCCAGGTGAGGATGCCGAAACCGATGAGTCTTCCGGTTTGTGTCACGTTCATAGAAGAAGGGTACCATTCCAATGGGATATCAGGCCATCGTAATCGCTCCGGGATGAGCCCGGCACCCTGCATAAAGACCGGGCAGATGTCTTCCCGGCCTGCATCTTCAGAGAAGCGCCGCAGAAGTCTCTGGAACGGCTCGGGTACCCTATCTCTCCCCCCGCGGAACCGCTCGCGGTCGGCATATATACCCGTCCGACATAAGGGAGAGACGTGAACCATCCCGGAGACAGCACCGCAGCCCCGCCCGGCGGAGACGGGGTCGAGCGGTACTCACCCCGGTTCGTGCTCGCCGCCATCCTGATCGCCGTCACGGCCGCCGGAGCGATGGTGCTCTTTCTCGAGGTACAGAGGCTCGGAGAGGCTCTTTTATGGCCAGACTCGTTCCCTGTTCCTCTCTTTCCTCTGGTCCTTTCGACCGCGGGCGGTCTTTTGGTCGGGCTCTGCCTGCACGTCTTCGGCGACCACGTGCTGCTGCTCCAGCAGAGTATTGTAGAGTTTCAGAAAACCGGCCGGTTCGAGCCGCGGCACCTTCCCGCCGGGCTGCTCGCCATCTACCTCTCGCTGATCTTCGGGGCGAGTCTCGGGCCCGAGGTGGCCGCCATCGATATGGGCGGGAGCATGGGCACCCTTGCCGGCGACCGGCTGCGGAGCCGGGTGCGGACGCTCTCAATCGCCGGTATCGCCGGTGCCCTTGCGGGGTTTGCGATCTACCTTCAGATCACCAAGACTGCAGGCGGTGCCCTCTATCCGCTTCCACCGCTTGGAGAATTCTTCCCGCTATACCTTGTCTACGCCGCGATCCTCGGGCTTGCCGGTGCGGCGGCGGGCGCCCTCTTCATCGGAGCATTCCGTCTCTTTCACCGCCTCATGACACCCCTTGCCGGGCAGCACCTGATCAGGGGTCTAGCCGGGGGTGTCGGGCTCGGTATTGCCGGGATGGTCTTTCCGCTCGTGCTCTTCTCGGGACAGAACGAGTTCAAGACCGTCCTTGAGACGGGAGCAGCTGCAGGTGCGGCCGTGCTGCTCCTGCTCGTCGCGGCAAAGATTCTCGCGAGCACATGGTGCATGGCGACGGTTTTCAAGGGCGGGCCGATCTTTCCGCTGATCTTTGCGGGCGGGACGCTCGGTCTCGCCGTCAGCCTCCTGATCCCTGCGATCCCGCCGGCCGTCGCCGTTCCCGCCGTCATGGCAGGAATGATCGTCTGCGTCCTCAAGGCCCCGGCCGCGGTGATCCCGATCGTGGCGCTCGTCTTCCTGCAATGGGAGGTCCTGATCATCGTCGCCATCGCGACCGTAACCGGGTATTACGCCACCAGAAAGATCGAGATGTTTCCTCACGATGGCAACGGAGGAGACACAGGGAGCGTGCCGTAAACGCAGGGCCGTTGGTAAGATGGTAACTGAGGTCTCCCCGATGAAACGGTCGATGATATCTGCAAAAAAGTAACGGATGGTCTGTGCCGCGCCCGCCTAACCTTTCTACCGGGACGGGCGCTACGGCATAGCCGCAATTGAGGAGTTTGTCGTGGTTCGGGCGAGCCCTCTCATTTCCCCGTCCTCCTCATGATTCTCGCAAGAGGCGACGACCGCGCGAGGAACCTCGAGATGAACTCAGCAAACTCCTCATCCCAGCACTCCACACCGACCTTCACCGTCCAGCCCTGCTTCATCGAGCGGCGGACGTGTTTGCCGAGGGCAACCTCAAAGAGGGTCCTGGACCGCAGAAGGTCTACGGCCCGGGTGAACGTGCGAGGAACCTCCACCACGTAGCGGCCCTCCTCGACGTAGGGTCCGGCAAAGACCTCTTCACGAACATACTTTGCGAGGAACTTCTCAGCGTTTCCCCGCGACCAGAGCGGCGGGCCGATGTGCCGGCGCATCACCGGGACGGTCTCGTTCATCAGCTCAAAGAGGAGCATGCACCGCTCTTCCCCCATGCAGACATCGATACGATTGACGGCAAACTCGCTCCGCTCCAGGAGTTCCCGGATCGATTCAGCGGACTTCCGAAGCTGAGGCACCACCGTATCGGGGGTGTAGTCCGGCGTCTTGAAGGTGAGCGTGAAGAGATGCGTCCCACGGGCGGCGAGGAGACGGGTGAAGACCTCCCGGGTGAGCGGGGGCGAATCCGGCCGGCAGAAGAACTCTATCGACGGCTCGGCAAGGTAGCCGCGTGCGAGTTCGGCAAACTCGAACATCCGCGAGAGTGAGAGCGCCGCCGCCACGTTCCGCTCCGGGTCGACCGGATCGATGACGACGAGCGGGTCCTCAAACTCCTTCGTCCCGTGCTTCTCGATATCGATCACTTCCCCCGGCCGCCAGCGGGCGGCGGCCTCGAGGAGCGGGTGGAACCCACCGTAATAGATCGTCAGCAGTTCGCAGAGGTAGCCCGAGAACCCCTCGGTCATATGATCCGATCCGTAAACCCCGCCTGCCTTCGCAAACTGCTTTAAGAGAAGGACGTCGTCGGCGTAGTCGCCTATGTGCGAGAGTATGTAGCGGGTATGAAACGGAGTCCGGTCCACGGCGCTCTTGATCTTGGTGGCGCTTTCGACGGCGTAACAGGGAACGAGATCGATATCGAGCGAGTTGATCGTTGCGTTGACGTAAGGGTGCTCCGCGTATTTCTCGCGCCAGGTCGCGCCGAACTCCTCGGCGACCCGGTGCGCGAGCGCTAGACCCTGCTCCTGGAGTTCTTCGCGGGAGAGAGAGGGGTCAAAGAGCATGAAGATGTCAAGGTCCCGATCGCCCCGGACGAATGTATCGCGGGCGACCGACCCTACCATCATCGCCTTCGCCATCCCCGACCGCTCCACCGCCTCGATCAGGCGTTTCCCCATCGTCCGGATGTAGGTCCGCTCTTCAGGCGTGGGGCGGATCTGTTTGAGCACCTCCTCCTCGCAAGGGTATCGGGTCACAGCGGAACCTCCGCGAGATCCTCGTATATCGATCCGCGGGGCGTGAGCGTGCTCTTCTTGAGTTTGATGCTCTCCACCCGGAATCTCCCAAGCGGTTCACGGGGAGTGCACGCCACCTGCGAGGAGAGGGAGGGGTGGTACTCTTTCACCCGCGCAAGGGTCACATGAGGCCGGAATGGGCGTTTTTCGCGGGGGAACCCGAGCGGTGCAAGGAGATCATCGATCTCCCGGGCGAGAGCGGCACTCTCGCCATTGTCTGTGACGTCGCACCAGACCACCCGGGGTCTCTGTGGTGGATTGCAGACCGCACACCCGACCGTCAACTCGAAGGGATCGGCCCTGACAGCCCGGAGCGCATCGATGATCGGCTCAATCATTGACGGGTCAACTTCACCCAGAAACTTGAGTGTAATATGAAGATTTGCGGGATCGACGATGGCGAGGCGACCGCCGGACTTCGCCAGAATCTCCTGCGACAGACGAGCCTTCTCGCGGATATCCCCCGCGAGATCGATTGCAACGAACGTCCTGACCATATTACCGTACTATCGTGCTTCACCATACAAAAGATGATTGTTCAGCGGAGGCGCGCCCGAAAAAACACGGCGAATCGGCGTTGAAAGAAGAGTTCGGTGGATATTTATCCCGGGGCTCCCCAGCGTGATACAGGGGACCGCCCCCATTATGAATCCATGCACAGCATCGAATAACAGATGATATATCGAGATGAAACCAAATCTTAACAACTGACTCCCGGGGGTATTACCATATCCGATACAGCGCAATTTATCGTTTATACACTTGAATTTTGCCCGAACTGCGAAATTCTAAAAGAATTTCTGGCCTCAAGAGGGGTTGCCTACACCGAGTGTGACATGGCATCCATCGAGGCGCTGACAGAACTTCGCATGAACGGTGTATTCGTGCAGGAAGCGCCGGTACTGCAGAAGGGCGATACGTTCTATACATCCAGTGACCTCTTCAGCGAAGGCGCACTCCGAGAGGACTTTGTTGCCAATCTGATCGCGGGGGCATGAGGTTGGCTCGTAAGTCGACGCAGGCGACCTTATTTGGGGACTTCGTCCCCACTTTTCCGAAAGTCAGGACTTCGCGGGGCTACCTCCTCGACTGGGACAGGAACAGGATCATCCGGCAGATCGTCGAGGAAAGCCGACTCGTAGAGGTCTTCTACGGCTACAAGGGAGCGGATGAGGAGACGGCAAAGGAGATCGCCCGGCTGGTTGAGAAGAAGATCCAGATGCTCGGTCTGCAGTCGCTTTCCGGTCCGCTGATCCGCGAGATCGTCAACATGACGCTTCTTGAGCGCGGCCTGGTCCCCTACCGGAATGTCTGCACGAGGGTGGGAACCCCGGTCTTTGATGCGCACCTCATCGATGTGGGGAGAGGGTTTGAGGCCCACGACAACGCCAATCTCCAGGAGAATGCCGAGACCTCGCACAAGAAGAAGGCGGACAAGATCAGCAAGGAGCAGTATCTCCTGCAGCTCCCTCCGGAGCTTGCGGACCACCACCTCCGCGGCGATCTCCACATCCACGACCTGGAATACTTTGGTACTCGCCCGTTTTGCCAGGATTGGGACCTGCGTTACTTCTTCTACTACGGCCTGATGCCCGACGGCAACGGGACGAAGGCCTCGGTGGCCGGCCCGGCGAAGAGGGCCGAGGTGGCGGTACTCCACGCGGTCAAGGCGCTCGGTTCCGCCCAGACGAACTTTGCCGGCGGTCAGGGCTACTACAACTTCCTCACATTCATGGCGCCCTACTTCGAGGGGATGGACTACGAGGAGATCAAGCAGCTGATGCAGATGTTCGTCTACGAGATGACCCAGATGATGGTCGCCCGCGGCGGCCAGGTGGTCTTCTCGTCGGTCCAGCTCTCTCCCGGCGTCCCGACCCTCTGGAAAGACAAGCCCTGCGTCTACCGCGGCAAGGTCTGGGATGGGAAGCAGGCGCCGCTCCGGACCTACGGTGAGTTCGAGCGGGAAGTCCGGCTCCTCTTCAAGGCGCTGATGGAGGTGATGCTCGAGGGGGACTACTGGGGCAAACCCTTCTCCTTCCCCAAGCCCGAGATCAGCATCGAGCCCGACTTCCTCACCGAGGACGAGGAGTTCAACCGCAAGCACCCGGATCTCCCGACCTACCATGACCTCTACCTGATGACGTTCGAGCTCGCGTCCAAGTACGGCACCCCCTACTACGACAACCAGATCCCCGCCTACCGGGGCGCCGGGGAGGGAATCTCGTGCTACCAATGTCTTTCGGGGGACGAACTGATCCCGGTGGCCGATCATGACGGTCGGATCGCCGTCAGGGCGATCCGCGACCTCTTCACCGTTGCCGCAAAGAACGGAAGACGGATCGACTCGTTCGGAACAGAGCTCGCCTA
Organism: Methanoculleus thermophilus; assembly: GCF_001571405.1. NCBI lineage: Archaea > Methanobacteriati > Methanobacteriota > Methanomicrobia > Methanomicrobiales > Methanomicrobiaceae > Methanoculleus > Methanoculleus thermophilus. Next base: position 34,104 of record NZ_BCNX01000012.1, read on the forward strand.
CTATGATGGAAAGGCGCCGAGCGTCGATTTCACAACCCTGGAGTCATCGCTTCGCCCGTTCCGCGGCGTGATGCGCCAGAGATATACCGGCGACCTTCTCCGGATCACCCTGGAGTCGGGGCGGCAGATCACCGTCACCCCTGATCATCCGGTCTATGTCCTGAGAGGAGCGAGGTTCGAGAGAGCGGCAGCAGAAGATCTCAATGTCGGCGACTACCTGCCGGTGTTGAAGACCAGCGAGTTCTGCGAGAGGCTGACGACGGAGATCGATGTCGCAAAGACTCTTTCAAAGGCGGGCCATGCTGATGCGATCCGCATCACTGATGATCAGGTGCGGCTCCGGAGCGGCGGGCGGGCCGGTCTGCCCCGCATGCTCCCGGTCAGCCGCGAACTCGCAGCGCTCCTCGGCTACTACCTTGCGGTCGGGCAGAGGGCGCAGTCGGGGCGGCGCTACATCGTCCGGCTCGCATTCAACAAGATGGGCTCAGACCTTGCGACGGACGCCGCGGCATGCATCCGCGCCGCCCTGGGGTATGAGCCGGAGATCCGCGAGACGACGGCGGGAACCGAGGTCGCCATCAACAGCAAGCTGGTCTACCTTCTGATCGACGCTCTCGGGTGCGGCTCCACTGAGCGCGACAGATCGGTCCCCGATCTCCTCTTCAATCTCGACTATACGCTCGTGGGCGACTACCTCGGCGCGGCCTTCCGCGCGGGAGAGGAAAAGACCTCCAGACGCCCCGCACGGAGCATCAGACTGAAGACTGCCTCCCGGGATGCCGCGCAGAGACTGGTCTGGCTTGCAGGAAGGATCGGCGTTCAGATGAGTTATCTTGAGCGTGAAGAGATTATCGGGGCGCCCAAAAAAACCTACATCTGCAGGATCACGGACCAGGAGCAGATCGAGAGGTTCTACGCGGAGACCGGATGCTGTACTGAAGTGCCGCGAGGCCGGCAGACCTACGGGCCCTTCGCCCGTCTCCCGGAGAGAGCAGGGGCAACCGGGCAGGCGGCCCTTGCCTGCGCGAGCAGGTACTCCGCCGGCGGGATAGAGGGGATCCAGATATCGCTGCTTCTCCCCCCCGTCGCCTGCGGGATCGGGATGGAGAAACTCGCCCGTGGAGACGTCCACCCGCTCCGTATCCGCTCGATAGAACCGGTGGAGTCCGACGGTTACGTCTACGACATCGTCGATGTCGCCGGCACCCACACATTCGCAAACGCGCTCGGCATCGTGACCGGGAACTGCTGCGCCTACCAGTTCTCATCGCTTGCCAACGAGGACGACGAGTTCGAGGACAAACTCTACTTCCGTGAGGGAAAGCACTTCTCGATGGGCTCCTGGCAGGTGATGTCCATCAACTGCCCGCGAGCGGCGTACAAGGCGGAAGGCAACCAGGAGCGGCTCATCGCCGAACTGAAGTCCCTGATGGATATCGCGGTCGACCTCTTCCGGATCAAGCGCCGCTGGATGTCACTGATCCGGGCGAACGGCCGGATGCCGTTTGCGATGCAGCGCCCGAAGGACCCGAACACCGGCGAGCGCGGCGCGGTTGCCGTGGACCTCGAAGGGCTTGTCTACACCATCGGGGTCGTCGGTGTCAACGAGATGGTGCAGCACTTCACCGGCTACCAGCTCCACGAGTCGCGCGACGCGTTCCGCCTCGCCGTCCGGACCATGACCGAACTCGAGATGTATGCTCGTGAACTCTCGCAGAAGTACAACATGACGATCGCCCTCGCCCGCACCCCGGCGGAGACGACCGGCCAGCGGTTCGCGGTCGCCGACCTCCTCGACGAGCGGTTCAGGGACCACGCCATCCGGGTCATCAAGGGTGACGTAGACCGGGCGCTCGAGATGCTCGGGACGACGCTCGATCTCCCCATCTACTACACAAACGGGACTCATGTCACTCCGGCGGCCCCCGTCCCGCTCACGAAGCGGATCGAGATCGAGCACGTCTTCTTCCCCATCGTGGACGGCGGGAACATCTTCCATATCTGGCTCGGGGAGGCCCGCCCGGATCCACGGGGGCTGATGGAGATGGCGATGAACCTCTGCCGGACGACCCAGATCGGTTACTTCGCCTTCACCCGGGACCTGACGGTCTCCTTAAAGGAGTACCGGGAGTTGAAACCGAAGCATCCAGATCACGGGAAGGCGGCCGGCATCTTCCCGGCTGCGGACCAGGTGGATGCCTGACCGCGATCATACCTTTTTTCTGACCATACACCGAAACCCTGTTAGTGGCTGCCTGCCGTAGGGCTGTAGCGGCACGTGAGGGAATCAATGATCGATCTGATAGATCCGCTTCTTGCAATCGACGTCGGCAGAGGCACCCAGGACATCCTGGTCTACGAGCCCGGCCGGCCGATCGAGAACAGCATCAAACTGGTCCTCCCGTCCCCGAATGTGGTGGTGGCAGAGAAGATCCGGCAGGTGACGCAAGCGCGGCGCCCGGTCTTCCTGAACGGGTTCCTGATGGGCGGCGGCGCGAACACGGGTGCGATACGAGAACACCTGGCAGCGGGGCTCCCCGTCTACGCTACTCCCGATGCCGCTGCGACCATCCACGACGACCCGGAGCGGGTGCGGGCGCTTGGAGTCGAGATCAGGACCTCTCCTCCGGCGGATGCAGTGACCATCCATGCCACCGACTACATGGAGCCCGAACTTCGAGAGACGTTCTCCCTCTTTGGCATCGACTACCCCGAGAATATCGCTGTCGCGGTCCAGGACCACGGCTACTCTCCCCACCGCAGCAACCGTATCCATCGGTTCGAACTGATGCGTCAGCAGCTCGATGCCGGGGACTGGGACATCTTCTCACTCGTTTCCGACCCACCGCTCGCCGACATGACCAGGATGCAGGCGATCCGGCGGCAGGCACCTCGTGCGCTCGTCACCGATACCGGGCCGGTCGCCATTATCGGAGCGCTCTGTGACCCGCAAGTGCGGCGCATGGCGGATGCCGGGGTTATCCTCGTCAACGCCGGGAACGGGCACACCCTCTGCTTCACTCTGAAAGGGCGGGAGATCTACGGGGTCTTTGAGCACCACACCGGCTCGCTCGACCCCGAGAAGCTGCAGCACTATATCCGACGGCTCGCCGACGGTACGCTGACCTCAGAGGAGGTCTTCGATGACGGCGGCCACGGGGCGGCGATCCGTAAACCGCTCTCAACCAGGGCCATAGCCGTCACGGGGCCCAACCGGCTCCGGCTGCTCCCGGAGGCATACCAGGCAGCGCCCTTCGGGGATATGATGCTTTCAGGGTGCTTTGGGCTCGCACGGCTCTGGAAGGAGTTCAGAGAAGAATAACATGGGTTCGGGGATCTCTGGATGACACATCCCGGAGAAGAACTCACCCAACCCACCCGAGCAAGGTACGGAAGAACTCCGCAAACATCTCGAATGGGGACGACGAGGACCCGACTTGCGCCTGCCCCTCGGGCCCGGTCATCTCTTCTTCAGTATAGATGGCCGTTACCTCCTCCTTTCCCAGGTTCTTGATATGATCCAGGTGCCCGACCGCCCCGACGACGATCGTATCGTGGTCAAGACCTCGCGCCCATGCCTCCGGTATCGTCTCAGAGGGGTGGAGGGTTGAATTGGTAAGACCTGCAAGTGCGTAGATCGCAGGGAGCGATCGCTCCTCCGCCGCACCGATATCCCCATCTGGCCTGATGGAGAGCACCGGGTCGGAGACGCCGGATGAGAGCAGTCTCTGATCGCCGGCAAAGGAGTATGCCCGGAAGGCAAAGAGATCCGGGTACCGCGTCAGGTCGGTGATCAACCGCTCCTCTGGGAGCGTGAGGTTTGCAAGCGCAAGCCTCCCTGTCCGGGTGGTGACCGAGAACTCCCAAACACCGCGCTCCCCATCCTGGAGACTGGCGGGCTCACGTATCCTCGTAATCTCGTAGACCCCGGTCTCTACCGGTGGCGGCACCAGGACAACGTAACCTTCCCCCTCCTTGATGGCCGAGAGGTTTCGCGCCTCGACCGTCACGGTGACGGTGAACGTCTCTCCCTCAAAGACTGCCCGTGGGTGTCGGCCGCCAAGGGTCATGCCCGGGTCGAGCAACCAGTCAAGACTCGCGATCTGCACCCCTCTCCGGGTGAGGGGGACATCCTCCGGGGTCCGGTCGAGGATAACCCCGACACCCCTGATGATCAGGCCTTCATGCGGCATGGCGAGGGATGGGGGCGTCTCTGTCTCGTTCGTACTGCTCCCATTGAGTTTAAGTGGCGATGCGGATGTGACGATCTGGTGATCACCTTGAGGCAGCGGCCGGCCATGGGATTGATGCGCCTTCGCCATCGTCGCGCTCGGTCTCGGGGGCGCATACTTCTGCAGGGTCGGTACCGGTGGCGGAGTCGCCTCAGCCACCTCGTCGCCGGATTCATCCTCATCACCGGGCTCATCGGCGGTGGCGGTCACCGTGGCGGTAGACGCCGGGGGGGTTGTGTTCGAGGACGGCGTGAGTCTCGCCTCCTCGGTGGACATGAGCCTCAGCGCCGGTTCTTCTGTCTCGTCGTCACCGGAACCATTCGTGAGAGGGAATTGGTCTGAGGTCGATTCACGAGTGAGCGCTGCAGTCGGGGCGGGTATGGCCGTCGTTCCCGGTGCCGGTTCCGTTGTCGCCAGTGCTTTATCGGGAGGGGATGCGGTCTGCTCCGGCGTGGCCTCCCCATGTATCATGGAGAGCGGGTCCTTTCTTATCACAGCTTTCTGGTCCCCATTCTTTGGTGCGACCACTACCGGATCTGAGGATGCGTCCTGGAGAACCAACTTCTCCTCAACGTCCTCCGATAAACCTTCGGTGCTGTTTATGGGATCCGGGAGGGCGGATACGGGAAGAAGAAGACCTAAAGAGAGCACCAGGAATAAGAGTGCAAGATGGAGCCTCACCGGTGCCACCTCCAGAATTCCGAAGAACTATGCACAACCTCCGTCAGTCTGTTCCAAAAGATTGAGGGCTCCTTCACTCGCCCAGATCCCCCCTTCATGGGAATCTCATGGAACGCATAACGATATAAATAACTTCCGAAGAGGGGTGCTTGAAAGCCTCCCGGATAGAGCCGGTCCGGGAGATAAGGGAAGAGTTAGGTAATTGAGGAAAAAGAAGAGAGGAAGTTCAGGCAGTCTCGTTCTGCACCAGCTGGACATCGGCGATGTCATGCTGACGCTGTGCAAGAATCTTTGCCTTGAAGATATTCTTCCCTGCTTTGCCGATGGCAAGCCCGCGATCCTCTTCCCGCACCTCGACATGGGCGACCTGCTGGTCTTCCTCGTTGGTGTCGAAGTCGATGCCGGTGACCTGGGCAGGGAGGAAACAGTTCCGAATGAACTGGGCCGGGTCTGCGGAGTACTCCACAACCTCGATCCTCTTGCCCATTACCTCGGATGCCTTCTTGATGCTCGAACCGCTCTTGCCGATGGCAAGCCCCATGTCGCCGGGATTAATCACGAAGATGATGCGTTCGTTGCGGTTGTCAATGACGCAATCGCGGCTGCCTGCGCCGGTGAGGCTTTCGAACTGGGAGATGAGGCGCATGCACTCCTCAGTCAGCACGACCTGTGGCATTGTTTACACTCTCACGGCGTTCAGGATATCAGACTCGCCAGGCTCGATAACAGCAAGCGCACTAACGACGTAGGGCATACCGCAGGCTTTCCCGAGCTGGACACTCGATCCCTCGTAGACATAGACAGGGATATCGGTTTCTTTCACGAGATTTTTGACTGATTCGGGGCTGTTCGCAGCCACCACAACAAGTTTTGCCTTGCCTTCCTCAATGGATTCCCGGGTCTTGTTCTGACCGAGGAATACAACACCAGTCTTCACGGCTTTACGGAGTGAAGCATTAAAGTCCATGTATGGTTCTCCTAGATTTTCAGGTTGATTGGTTTTGCAATAAGTTTTACATCACCGGTGCCGAGCTGAATCGGCTGGCCCACGATCACGTTCTCGGTGACGCCGTTCAATTCGTCGACCTCGTTTGCGATTGCCGCATCCAGCAGATGGTTGACCGTTACCTCGAATGCAGCCCGGGAGAGGACACTCTCCTTCTCACCGGCAATGCCGTGCCGGCCGATCTGCTTGACCTCGCCATCCATGCACATCATATCTGCGACGAGCATGATATGGCGGACATCAACGCCGATACCCTGTTCGTTCAGGGTACTCAAGGCCTCCTGAATGATCGCGTTCCTGCCTGCCTCGATACCAAGCACATCAGCGATCTCGCTGATGTTGTTGCTCCGGGTGCGGGAGGTATCGACTCCCTCGACTTCGAAGACATCTTTTAGGTTAGAGCCTTCAGTATAAAGGATATACTCTCCACCCTCTTTTCTGACGACCACCCGCTCGATATCATCGATGCCCTGAACAATGACGTTCCTGACATGCTCTGCAAGCTGGAAGAGGTTCTGGTAACTCTCCTGGTTCTTCGGGGTGAAGACAATTGAGGCCCGTTTAGGATCCCCTTCCACCTCGAAGTCACGGAAATGCCGCTTCTCCCGGATCTTCCTCGGCGCCGTCTCGATGATCTCCTCCACCGTGATCTTACGCCGATCGCAGACCTCCTTGTTCAGCATGACAAGAACCTGCATGTTCTCCATATCGATGGTGATATCCCCGAACTCGTGGAGCGGCGCGGCCTCGATCTGCCAGCTCACCTCACGAGCGCGGTCACGGTTGAACGCCCAGTCGTCCAGCAGGTAGATCGCCATGGTGGGGGTGCTCGGCTCCCGGCGCGCATCCAGGATCTCGATGAGACGGGGAAGACCGAGGGTAACGTTGATCTCGGCCACACCCGCGTAGTGGAAGGTTCGCATCGTCATCTGGGTACCGGGCTCCCCGATCGACTGCGCCGCCACAATCCCAACCGCCTCGCAGGGCTCGATCCTGGTCTTCTCGTACTCCGAAAAGACCATCTCAAGGATCTTCTCGAACTGTTCATTGGTGATATCCTTATCCGCGAGACTCGCCTTCAGGTCTTCCCGGGTCCGGTAAGGCAGATCGAGGCTGTCGATCCGCTGCTCCATCTCACTGTTCACTTGACCTCCTCCTTCAAGACACTCTCCACGATACCCTTCACGTCCACAGGAGCACCATAACTGCTCCTTCCGGGGTCGGTTCCGTCCTCACCGTAGCAGAACTGGATGATCCGACCTCCTGTCGTCCGGACAGTGCCGTCATACGCCACCTTGAGGTCCTGGAGTGCGTTGATCATCCGCCGCTGCAGGTAACCGCTCTGCGACGTCCTGACCGCCGTGTCCACAAGACCTTCACGACCACCGATAGCGTGGAAGAAGAACTCGGTGGGCGAAAGACCGCTCTTATAACTGTTGGTGATGAACCCGTGCGCCTCCGCACCGAGATCGTTCCTCCGGAAGTGCGGGAGGGTCCGGTCCTCATATCCACGCATGATCCGCTCGCCACGAACCGACTGCTGCCCGAGACACCCGGCCATCTGCGTCAGGTTCAGCATCGACCCACGGGCACCGGAGACCGCCATCACCACGGCGCTGTTGTCCATACCAAGGTGCCGCCCGGCAATCTCACCAGTGCGGTCACGGGCCTTGCCGAGCACCTGCATGATCTGCATCTCAAGCGTCTCCTCAAGTGTCCGGCCCGGCATCGGCTCGAGCTGACCCTCGTTGAAGATCTTGATCCGGCGCTCGACATCGTTGATGGCCCCTTTGAGCACCTCATCGATCTGGCCGTACTCAGTCTTCGTCAGGTCTTCATCATCGATGCCGAACGAGAAGCCCTTGAGCATGATACCCCGGATGGAGAGTTTGGTTACGTCGTCGATGAACTGGGCAGCGCGTTTCAGACCGTGCTGCCGGATGATCCGGTGCAGGATCTGGCCGTCAAACGCACCGATCGCTTTCTTATCGATGGTCCCGGAGACCAGGTTCCCGTCGACGATCCGGACATACGCATCGTTCTCGCACATCTCGCGCTTACAGGTCTCGCAGTTCTGGCACGACGAGGCACGGAAGAGCATGTTCAAGTCCTTCGGGAGGAGGAGCGAGAAGATCTGCTTGTTGGTCCAGAGGGGGTTCCCGTCCTCATCCAGTTTCTCCGGTTTGGGCAGGTGGTCGATGGAGAGATGCTGGGTGAGATAGAGCGTCTCCGCCTTCGTAAAGTAGCGGACCGTGTGCGTCAGGATGAACATACCGGAGATGTGGTCGTGGATACCGCCGATGATCGGGCCGCCGGTCCTTGGAGAGAGGATGTTTGCCTGCACCGAGACGAGAATCTCGGCTTCCGCCCGCGCTTCCTCGGTCTGCGGGACGTGCAGGTTCATCTCGTCACCATCAAAGTCGGCGTTGTAGGGTGGACAGACAGCCGGGTTCAGCCTGAAGGTCTTTCCGTCCATCACTACAACACGGTGGGCCATGATGCTCATCCGGTGCAGAGACGGCTGCCGGTTGAAGAGGACGATATCGCCGTCTTTTAATTGCCGCTCCACGGTCCAGCCCGGCTCAAGCATCTCCGCAACCGTCTCAAGGTTCGCCTCAGAGAGGCGCATTCTGCGGTTGTCCGGCCGGATGGCGTAATTCGCACCGCAGGGGGACCTGATGGTCGCGCGCTCGGGCCCATTCAGGACGTACTGCTTCATCTCCTCGAGATTGAACGGGGTCACGCGAACCGGGATGGTCATCTCTTTTGCGATGGCAAGCGGTATCCCAACCTCGCCGATCGAGAGGTTCGGATCCGGGGAGATGACAGTACGTGCGGAGAAGTTGACACGTTTACCGGAGAGTGAGCCACGGAATCGTCCTTCTTTTCCTTTGAGCCGCTGCGAGAGGGTCTTAAGCGGCCGGCCGCTCCGGTGCCGGGCAGGCGGGCACCCCGCGACCTCGTTGTCGAGATAGGTGGTGACGTGGTACTGCAGAAGTTCCCAGAGGTCCTCGATGATGAGCTGGGGTGCACCGGCATCCTGGTTCTCCTTGAACCGCTGGTTGATCCTGATGATATCCACGAGTTTGTGAGTCAGGTCATCCTCAGAGCGCTGTCCGTTCTCGAGGATGATCGAGGGGCGCATGGTGACCGGCGGGACCGGAAGAACGGTGAGGATCGTCCACTCCGGCCGCGCGACATCCGGGTTGATCCCGAGAACCCGCAGGTCCTCGTCCGGGATCTTCTCAAGGCGCGCCCGGATATCGGCAGGGGTCAACTTGTGCTCGACCTTCCGGCCATCTTCATCAAGATAGACCTCGGAGAAGGTGGTGGGTTTCTCGAAGTTGATCTTGAGCTGCTGCTCCCCACAGTGGGGGCAGACTCGCTCCTTCTTGATGTCTTTTTCGGAGACGACATCGCCGCCGAGATCGTCCTCCGGACCGATGACTTTCTCGACCTCTTCAGCCGTCATCAGCAGCCGGGAGCATGACCTGCACGTCACCCGGAGGAGTTTCCTGATCAGCCGGGTGTACCCAACGTGAATGACGGGTTTTGCGAGCTCGATGTGTCCGAAATGGCCCGGACAATCCGCTGCTTTCTGGTCGCAGGTCTTGCACCGGAGGCCCGGGTCGATGACACCGAGACTCAGATCCATCAGACCCTGCGGATAGGGGAACCCGTCATCGTCGTAGGTGTCCGCCCAGATGATCTTTCGAACACTCATCTTGCGGATCTCTTTCGGGGAGAGAAGCCCGAACTCGATCCTTCCAACACGTTTTGGACTGGCCATAGTCTGATTTCGCCCCCTCTCTTACACCATATCGTCGAGTCTTAAGCGGGGAGCGATGCCCATGCTCTTCATCTCGTCCAGGAGGAGCTTGAAGGCATAACTCATCTCGACAGGGTAAATGTCAGTCTCGCTGCCGCAAGCAAGGCACCGCGTTACCTTTCTCTTCCGGTCAAGCATCGCTATCATACCACACTTCGCGCAGACCCACTGAGTCACCTTGTCCGACTCGTCGAGCAGGCGCTCTTTCAAAGCCATGGCCGCACCGTGGCCGATCATCACGTCCCGCTCCATCTCACCGAACCGGAGACCTCCCTCGCGAGCACGCCCTTCGGTCGGCTGGCGGGTGAGCACCTGCACCGGGCCGCGAGACCGCGCATGCATCTTGCTCGAGACCATGTGGTAGAGTTTCTGGTAGTAGATGACACCTACGTAGATGTCGGCCTCAAACTGACGGCCGGTGACGCCATCATACATGACCTCACGGCCATTGTGCGCAAATCCAAGTTTTTTGAGCGAGTTTCGGAGCTCCGTCTCACGCTCGCCGCGGAACGCAGTCGCATCGATCCTGCGCCCCTCAAGGGATCCGACTTTACCGGCCAGCATCTCGAGCATATGCCCGATGGTCATACGGCTCGGAACTGCATGCGGGTTGATGATGAGATCGGGGGTCATGCCCGACTCGGTGAACGGCATATCCTCTGCAGGCTGGATGAGTCCAATAACACCCTTCTGCCCATGCCGGGACGCGAACTTGTCTCCGACCTCCGGAACCCGGAGGTCACGGGTCCGGACCTTCACGAGGCGCGAGGAGTTCTCGCCCTCGGTGATGATGACCGTATCCACAATGCCGTGCTCGTTGCTCCGCATCGTGACCGACGTATCGCGCCGCTTCTCAACGGCAATGAGCTCGCTTGTAGGCTCCTCAAGGAAACGCGGCGGGGAAGTCTTCCCGATCAGCACGTCCTTCTCGCGGACGATGGTCTCGGGGTTGATGATGCCGTCAACGTCCAGGTTCGCGTAGTACTCGGCACCGTGCGCCCCGGAGACCTCCTCGTCCGGGATCTCGATCCGGTCCACCTGGCCGCCGGGATAGCGCCGCTCTTCGCCTTCATAGGTCCGGAAGAAGTGTGAGCGCCCAAGACCGCGATCGATCGAGGCTTTGTTGATGATCAGAGCATCTTCAATGTTGAACCCTTCATACGAGATGATGGCAACAACGAAGTTCTGGCCTGCAGGCCGATCGTCGGAGCCGATCACATCGGAGGTCTGAGTATAGGTGAGCGGCTTTTGGACGTAGTGAAGCATGTGACCCCTGGTATCGGGTCGGAGCTTCATGTTCGATGCGCCAAACCCGAGCGCCTGCTTGATCATCCCGGCACCCATGGTGACACGGGGACCGGCGTTATGCTCCGGGAACGGAACATGTGCCGCACAGATGCCCAGGATGAGCGAAGGGTCGATCTCAAGATGCGTGTGCTCGGGGGTAATCTCCTCCTCGTTGATGGCTATGAAGAGGTCTTCTTCCTCTTCGGCATCGATGAACTCGATCGCACCCTTCCGCACCAGGTCGTCAAACGTCAACTCGCCGTTCCTGACGCGTTCGATATCCTCTGCACTCACCTGCGGGACGCCGTCCTTGACCACAATCAGGGGGCGGCGCGCCCTTCCGCGGTCGGTGTGAACGATGACATCGTTGTTGAATGCTTTGTAGGAGATGTTGATCTCGTTTGAGATCTCACCGCGCCGGCGCATCTCGCGTATACGATTAACCAGATCCTGGGGGTCATCCACAAGCCCGATCAGGGCACCGTCGACAAAGACCCGTGACTGCCTCATGCTGTCTCCCTCCGGAGGGCGATGACACCCATGTCATACAGAATATTCTTCACTTCCTCTTCGTCGATGACGCCCTTGCTGATCTCGACCATCTGGGCGAAGTTCTTCACCAGTCCACAGTTCGGACCCTCAGGAGTCTCACTCGGACAGATCCGGCCCCACTGGGTTGGGTGCAGATCACGCGCCTCGAAATGGGGCTGCGAGCGAGAGAGCGGGGAGATCACACGCCGAAGGTGTGAGAGCACCGCCATATGGTCGACACGATCCAGGAGCTGTGAGACACCGGTACGCCCGCCGACCCAGTTTCCGGTAGCAAGCGGGTGGAGCAGCCGCTCGGTCAGGACATCCGCACGCACTGCGGTAGCGATTGAGAGGTCCCGGTGGCGCATGCTGGCCCGCTCGAGTTGATACTTGATATCCCGCGTCAAACGGTTGAGCGAGATCCGGAAGAGGTCCTCCATCAGGTCTCCGGCGAGTTTCAGCCTCTTGTTCGAGTAGTGGTCCTTGTCGTCGATCCGGCGCCGGTCAAGCACCAGGTCAAAGCAGGCTTCAGCCATACGGCCGAGGAAGTGCGCCTTTGCGAGCCGGACACTCTCAACTGCCGACTGATACCCGGGATCGCCCTCCTTCAGGTTCACCGGCATCAGGTAGTTTAAGTGCGGCAGGAGGTAGTTATCAAGGACGAACTCCGCACGCTTTCGCTGATAGTCGCGGGTCTGGTTGGGCGCGAGTTTCTTCCCGACGTACATGACACCCTCTTCGACCGTGTCGCATTCGCTCTCTTCCAGGTTCTGCATCATGTAGGTGAGAATCTCTTCGTCGGTCGAGACCGCCTCCACGATGTCGTGGTCGCCCTGGAGCCCCAGCGCACGCATCAGGTCGACGAAACGAAGATGTCCCGCGACCGAGGGGAACGAAACTTCAAGCAGGTTCTTTCTGTTCCGCTCAACGATAACGAGCGCCCGATAGCCCCGGAACTGTGAGAAGACCTTTGCCACATAAATGCGCTCATTGTAGCGCTCGGTGAACTCGGTCATGATCTTGTTTGAGGCAAGATCTTCAAGGGTCATCAGCACCCGCTCAGTGCCGTTGACAATGAAGTAGCCACCGGGATCGAGAGGATCCTCGCCATGCTCAACCCGCTCGGCATCACCCATGTTGTAGAGGTTGCAGGCAGCCGATCTCACCATCACCGGCAGCTGCCCGATGGTGGTGATGACCGGCTCCTGTGCTTCTTCACCCTGGACAAGCGTCATCTCAAGCTGGATCGGCGCTGCATACGTGAGGTTACGGAGGCGCGCTTCACTGGGGAAGAGCTCGGACTGCGACCCGTCTGCCTCGCGGACCCGGGGTTTCAGCACCTCGATCTTGCCCAATTCAACCCAAACGGCCTCTTTGCCTTTACTACGGGTCTCAATGTCCGTCTCGATGATGCGCTGCTCATCGACGACTTTCTGGAGGTTGTGCAGGAGGAAGTTATTGTAAGAATCTAACTGGTGACGTGCTACGTGCTCTCGCGAAAAGTATGCTCTCGACAAAACACTTCTGTCTAACAGATGGATCAGCTCCGACCTTCGAGTTATTTCTTCGGTCTCTTCACAACGAGGCGGTATGCCTCAGCTCTGCCCGCCGTACGGCTGTCGCGAATGATCCGGACTACATTCCCGACTTCGCCCCCAATAGCCTTGACTGCAGGATCGTCATGGTAGATTTTTGGTAGTTGTTCCAGAGTGATATTGTATGTCGCAAGAAGGTCCGCGACCTCTTCTTCGCTCATAATCTGATGGTCAGGAACCATCTCGTGTTTGAGTACATCAAGTGGAGTGCCCATCACCTACACCTCACTGATGAAAGAGTTGTGTATCAGATTGATCACCTTGCTAAAACCCATAGACATCGCCCATGGCAACGGGCCCAAGGGGATTTGAACCCCCGACCACCTGGTTAAAAGCCAGGCGCTCTACCTAACTGAGCTATAGGCCCCGCTTGTACTGCCATCCAGCATTATTACAATGCGAGAATAGTATAAATACTTTGCTTTTGGACGTATCATATAATTCGCACTCCAACGATATAAATCTTTCAATCAGTCAGACCGTACGGACACTTCGGAATGCTTAATGCTTACAACATGCCTCTTTTCATAATATACCTCACCTATTTCAGGTGTCCGCATGAGCCCAGCCAAAAAGAATACAGATACAGCCATATCGCTCATATCCGGCCTCACACAGATTGTATATCTGCTCATTGCGGTCTCGCTCTCCCTGCTCGCACTCGTCTCATTCTATGACGTTGCCCTGCAGGTAGCCGCGCTCATTCATGCGGAAGACCTGACGCAGGGCGTTCTTCGGGTTCTGCACGCACTCCTCCTGACCATCATCATTGTAGAGATTCTGGAGACGGTGACGTCGTACTTCAGGACCAACAGAGTCCAGGTGACGCCGATCCTGATCGCAGGCCTCACAGCAATGGTGCGGCGGGTATTGACCTTCGGCGTCGAGCATGTCGAACCCCTTGATTTCGGGATGACGCTTGTAGCAATCCTCGTCTTGACAATCGCTATTGTCTATATAGGAAGACAGGAGAGAGCCGATAGTTACTAGGAGAGAACGGAAAGTCCAGAGGAGGTGCGCCGGGCATCATTCAGGGGGAAGTTGGAACGGAGTTGATCAACGCGCTTCAAAAACCTCTGCAAACTGATCCCTAACCTGATTCAGGCGCTCTTCCTGGAGTTTGATGCTCATTGCCATACTCTTAATGGCCCTTGTAATATTCTCGCCCATCCCGGCCTGGACATCTTTTATGCTGTAGGTCGTCTCCAAGATCTTTAAGAGGCGTTTGTTGATATCGACGCTCTTTGAGAGACGTTCATACTCGTCGATGATCCGCTGGTCCACACCGGCTTCGCGCGCTCTCGCGATGTCGGCAGCAATAGAGTGTTGCCGCGCCAGCACATGCTCTATTGCTTCATAGAGCTGGTGGTGCGTGGTGGGCTTGAGGATGTAGTCCTCGATATAGGCACCATACGTATTGGCCTCCTCCGGCGTGAGGGGCTTTGCAGTCAGCATCAGAACAGGGATCTCGCGCGTCGCTGGATCTGCCTTGATCTTCTCAAGTGTCTCCCATCCATCCATCGGCTCCATCATAATGTCGAGAAGAACAAGATCTGGCGTCGTTGTCTTCAGAATCTCCAGACACTCCATCCCGCTAAAGGCGGTGATTGGCTGATATCCGCCACGTTCCAGCATGGTGACAAAGACGTCGACGATCATGGGACTATCATCGACGATCAGTATTGTATACATCACACCTCCTCTCCGATCCTGATTGCAATCTCTCTCAATCGCTCCTGCACGGTTGGGAGATCGGCAGACTTGTCTATGACCACTGTTATAAGAGCATCCTCTCCCGCACTCATGATGAGAATTGTTGTGTCGGGTGCAGTGATGGTGACCATGGACGGTGACTGCACATGAAGACTGTTGCAAGCCCCCTCGGCCGATGCAAGAACCGTCGCGCTCATTGCTGCGAAGAGAGGCGATGAGACGCCGTCTTCCCGGAAGTACTTGCTCATAACTATACCCTCGCAGGATACAAGGGCGCATGCGACGACACCAATGACGGATCGGATCTCATCGGTGTATCTCTGAGCTCTCTCTTCCATGGAGGAATGACGACTCATATAATTAACTCCAGGATGTCTTCATGCAGGTATCTGCATAGTGTCTTATATGAATATCGAATTTTTACCGCCCGGGGCTGACCCATATCGTGGTTTTAGTTGTTATTAATACTCGATTCGCTCTGCAGATGGTGGTATGGGATGGATTGCACAGGAGCGCCTCCCTCCATGCCCTGCATGATCCTATCACACCTACGGTCGCCGGGATAGGAGTCACCCAATGCATATAAAGCCAGGGCATCTCCTGAGGGACAGCCCAGGCAGCCGCCCATGATGCGTCTCTCCCGAAAGAGATTCGTCGGAATGCCCAGCATTATGAATGATACCACGTAAAAATCCAATTAGCGCTTATGGATAAGAGAAACAAAATAAATAACTTTAAATTAAAGCACTACGATCTATCCTTGAGACAGCTTCAGATGATCAGGGCCTGCACCATCGCTTCCGGGAGAGGGGGAGCCGGGAGAACGACTGTTCCCACAAATCTAGGAGCAGTACTGGCTCGATATGGCAGAGAGGCGTGTCTCATCGATACAGATATAGCCAGCCGGGATTGGTGTTGGGACTCGAAGAGACCTCGATCACCCTCCATGAGGTTCTGGCAGGAGAGGCTGCAACTCAGGATCCGATACACAAGGGCCATATGGCCCAGAGATCGTGTCGAGCGGACTCTCACTTCAGGGGTTCCAGAACGCAGACCCCGGCGGCTTGAGGATGAAGCGTGCAAAAGGCAGCAACCGTAAGGACGCCCATTGCCGTGAAGTATCCAGGATCCGGATCATCGAAAGCGTTCCAAAGAGTTGCAGGGGAACTTGCAGGTCTCCCTGTTGAAGAAGAACCAAAGAAGGTTCAGTAAGGGTTTATCGAACGACTTGCTCGAACATAATTCAGGAGAGGACGATGATGGCCGACATCAACGCAATTATGATCGTTCTGCTCTCAGTGATCATCATCTGCCTGCTGTTCATTATGTATGTGATGTACGTGCGCATCCAGCAGCTCTTAAACGAGGTCAGTGAACTGAGAGGCAGGATGGAGATCACCGGCAGCGAACTGGAACAACTGACACGGAGTGTTGAACAGTACAAGAGAATACGTGGATGAAGCCCTCCGTCCCCTATCCCAAAGCGAAGATATATGTGTGATTCGTGCACATAGTATAAGGGAGGGGCCATAGGGTAGCCTGGCCATCCTAGGAGACTGGGGGTCTTCTGACCTGCGTTCAAATCGCAGTGGCCCCATTACACCATTTTTTCGATCAACAGATCAAACCATTCTGCAACATGAGGTTTCATTCGGATTGCATAGGGTGTCTGCTCTCCCGTGTCGAGTATGAGAGCAGGCTCTGCACCGACAATCCAGAGCGCATCCAGAAGATCGTCCGAGCATGCCGGGACCTACTCCAGCGCATCGCTGCCGACCCGGTGCCCGCGCCCGTCATCGCGAGCCGGGTGCACCGCCTTGCCTATCAGATGCTTGGCGACGCTGATCCCTACCGAGCCCTGAAAAGAGCCAACAATGAGGACGCACAGGCAGTCTCCCGGGCGGTGCGCGACGATCTTACGACATTTCATGATCTTGTGCTCGCATCGGTCATCGGGAACACGCTGGACTATGGTTCACAGGCTCACACCGTCACTGATAACTTTGTTGAGTTCTTCCGTCGGGAGTTTGCGGCCGGGCTGACCGTTGATGATACCGATGCAATAGAACCCCTCACCTCCCGCGTAGTCTACCTGGCCGACAACTGCGGGGAGATCGCCTTTGACGCGCTCCTTGCAGACTATCTCAAGAGGAGGGGATCGCACGTCACATTTGCTGTCCGGGGCGCGCCGATCTTGAATGATGCAACGATTGAGGATGCAATGACCTTCGGGATCGACCGCTGCGTGGACCTGCTCACCCCCACCACCGACGGCATCGCCGAGCTGGGCCTCAACCGGGACCTCGCGCCGCCGGACCTCCTCGATGCTCTGGATCGCGCGACGCTCATCATAGCGAAGGGGATGGCAAACTACGAGTCGCTCTCTCTCGAGCGCGATCTCCCGCCCGTGGCCTACCTGATGTCGGTCAAGTGCGATGTGATCGCGACGGATATCGGCATTCCGGTTGGCTCGCGGGTAGCCCTCCTCCGCGAATGATCCGCAATGGATGCAATTGGGCTTAAGAGGATACTGCCCAGATTATCCCCGGAATGCACAGTCTATTGGCCCTAAAGAGGTTTATCCAGACGCCATCTAGCATATAATTAGATATATATGCAGATATATTTAGTGAAAATAAATATATAATAGGCATTATAGATACTGAATCGGGGTAAGACCACACCCAGCGATCATCAGTCAAGCACTCACAATCAGCAATCACCACATCTACCACAACCCACCACCAGTACACCGGTCCGGGGAAAGCCGGATTGACGGCCCCCTTCACCAGTATTCAGCGACCACAAGAGAGATTACCCAGACCATGCACCCGGGGTGTGGCTCCCCACCTCATATCATGAGGCTTGACCCCACCTCACTTTTTTAAAATCGCCAGGTCCCGTGATTGCCAAGCAGTTATAGCGGCCTTGCGGAGAGGAACGTAGAGAGTCAAGAAGAGGCGATGCGCAAAAACGTGAAAACTACACGCTGCCGACCATATGGTATTTTCGGAAAAACGGGGAGAGGCGCGGCGAGGGTGCCGCATCCATCATCCGAAGATCTTTTTCGACATCTCCAGCGCCTCAATCGCAGGCATCTTCTTCCCGGTCAGGAACTCAATTGCTGCGCCTCCACCGGTGGAGATGTGGGTGAACTGATCCTCGATACCGAGCCGTTCGATGGCCACACCGGAGTGCCCGCCGCCGGCTACCGAAAACTCAACAGTGGAAGCGGCCTTCAAGAGTTCGAAGGTGCCGATGGCAAACTGCTCCTCCTCAAAGAGACCGGCCGGGCCGTTGACAACGACCGTTCCGGAACTGGTGATCTCCTGCGAGAGGAGGGCGATCGATTCAGTGCCGATATCGAGAACCTGAGCATCCCTGGGAATCCCATCCACCGGATATTCCACCCGCTCACCATCCTTTCGGACGGCGACCGAGTGCGGCAAAGAGAATCGATCCCGGTAGGAGTCAAGCAGGGCTTTTGCCTTATCAACTTCGCCCCGGTAGCCGAGTTGATCGATCAGCTGGGCCGACGGCTGTCCGATGTCATAACCCGCCGCAAGCAGGAAGACATTTGCGACTACGCCGACCACGATCACCTTATCGGCCGTCCCCCTCTCGAGGACATTCTTTGCGACCGCGATCGAGTCATCCACCTTGGTTCCACCGAGGACGAAGGTGATTGGACGCGGGGCATCGGTAAAGACCCGAGAGAGGTTTGTGACCTCCTTCTCCATCAGGAGACCGGCCACCGATGGGAGCGCAAGAGGGAGCCCCACAATCGAAGGTTGAGACCGGTGCGCCGTGCCGAAGGCATCGTTGACGTACATATCCGCCATCGACGCCAGCCTCCGGACGAGGAGGGTCTTCTTCGCCTCTTCAGGTTTTAACGTCAGGTTCTCCTCGGCAGCAAACCGGAGGTTCTCGAGCATCAGGACGTCCCCGCGCTTTGCGTCCCTGATGGCCTCCCGAGCACAACGCCCGAAGATATCCTCGACGTACGTCACCGGGCGGCCGAGCAGCCGCTCCAGTCTCGCCGCATGCGCCTCGAGCGTCGTGTAGTCCTTCTTGCCGGGCCTGCTCTGGTGGGTGAGGATGACAAGCCGCGCATCCTCAAGTGCCCGCACCGTCGGCAGGTGCTCCCGGAACCGCTTATCGTCCAGGATCTGGTTTGACGAGGGATCGATGGGCGAGTTGAAGTCAACCCGCAACATCACCGTCCCCGTCAGATTCCCAGCGTCTTCAAGCGTACCGATCTCCACCGGGTATCACCCCTACCCTGATCAGGCACTCCGTGCCTTAATCTTTTTCAGGCGGAAGAGCTCCTCACGTTCCATCTCATCAAGTCGCATCTTGATGAAGTTCTTGGCCTCGTTGAGCTCGGGGATCACCTTAAACTCGAGCGCATTCACGCGCCGCTTGGTGCTCTCGATCTCGTCGAGGAGCCGCTTCATGGTCGTCTCGATCTCAGCAGCCTCGATGATGGCCTCGAGCAGGTCCTCAAACGCCTCTGCGGTCTCGTCAATGACGGAAGAGGTGCCGAGCATTCCGTAGCCGCGATCGAGCACGCTCTTTCGCACCGATGACGCCTGGATCTCAGGGACGACGACGCCCATGATGTTCTTGCTCTTTAAAGAGATGGCGGGGACATCGGCCGTCGAAAAGGCGGCGGCCTTGACCCCGATAGCGCCCTCGACCGTCTCGGCGAGGGCAATCATCTCCATTGCACGCTCATAGCGTTTCATCAGTGTGCCGCGGCTGTCTTTCGCCTGCTGCAGCACCTTGAAGAACTCCAGGATCAGCCCATCGCGCTTCATCTTTAAGATGTTATAGCCGCGCTCCGAGAGCTTGATCCGCCGCTTGACGTTGATCAGCTCAGACCGGGTCGGCTTGATATCTCGCAGCGCCATGGAACCTTACCCCTGTGCCTTCTTCCGGTACTTCGGGTGATACTTCTGGATCAACTCGCGGTCGATACGCACGAGCTGTTCTTCGGGCAGCGTCGCAAGGAGTTCCCAGCCGAGGTCGAGCGTCTCCTCGATCGACCGGTCTTCGTAGAGGCCCTGCCTGACGAACCGGTCCTCAAAGAGGTCCGCGAACTCAAGGAACATCCGGTCGCGCTCCGAGAGCGCGTCTTTCCCGACGATGGCGACAAGGCCCCGGAGATCGTTACCCTCTGCATACGCCGCGTAGAGCTGGTCGGAGACCTTCTTGTGGTCCTCGCGGGTGTGCCCCTTCCCGATACCGAGGTTCATCAGACGGGAGAGAGACGGCAGCACGTTGATCGGCGGGTAGATACCCTTCCGGTGCAGCTCACGGTTGACCACGATCTGGCCTTCGGTGATGTAACCGGTGAGATCCGGGATCGGGTGGGTGATATCGTCACCGGGCATCGTCAGGATCGGGATCTGCGTCACCGAGCCCTTGAGACCCTTGATGATACCAGCACGCTCGTAGATGCTTGCAAGGTCCGTGTACATGTATCCCGGGTAGCCACGCCGACCGGGCACTTCTTCACGGGCCGCGCCGATCTGACGGAGCGCCTCGCAGTAGTTGGTCATATCCGTCAGGATGACGAGCACGTGGTAGCCGAGGTCGAACGCCAGGTACTCAGCGGTCGTGAGTGCGAGACGCGGCGTGATCGTCCGCTCGACGGCCGGGTCGTCGGCGAGGTTTAAGAAGACGACCGAACGCTCGAGAGCGCCGGTCTTCTCGAAGTCGGCCATGAAGTAGTTGGCCTCTTCCCGGGTGATACCCATGGCCGCAAAGACCACGGCGAACTCTTCCGTCGAGCCGGGCACCTTCGCCTGCCGTGCGATCTGGAGTGCCACATCGTTGTGGGGCAGACCAGATGCCGAGAAGATCGGGAGTTTCTGACCACGGACGAGAGTGTTCGTCCCGTCGATCGTCGAGATACCTGTCTGGATGAAATCCGCAGGCGAGGCCCGAGCGTAGGGGTTGATGGCCGCACCGGTGATATCGAGCCGCTTTTCAGGCACGATCTCCGGGCCGCCGTCGATCGGCTTGCCGCCGCCGGAGAGGATACGCCCGAGCATGTCTCTGCCCACCGGCATCTTGATCGTCTCGCCAAGGAAGCGAATTCCAGAGTCTCTACCGATACCTGCTGTGCTCTCGAAGACCTGGACAACCACGATCTCGTCGCTCGTGTCCAGCACCTGGCCGCGCTTGATTGTGCCGTCCGCGGTCACGATGTTGACGAGTTCGTTGTAACCCACCGGCTCGGTCTTCTCAACGAAGACCAGGGGGCCGGCAATCTGTGCAACCGTTCTGTATTCCTTCATGGTCACGCCGCCCTCATCGCTTCGAATTCAGCATCCATGTCTTTCAAGATCTTCTCGAGCACCGGCTCATAGTCCTTGATGAACTTGATCTGCGGAAGCTCGTTCTTGCTTCTTGCGCCGACGATCTGCTGCGGAGTCGCTCCGCCTGCCTGGGCAGTCCGCGCGAGGTCGGCGTAGTGCTTGATCGCCTTCATCATGTCGTACTGCTTGGACATCGGGCAGAACGTGTCCACCGCGTCGTAAGCGTTCTGCTGCAGGAAGATCTCACGGATCATCCTCGCCACCTCGATGGTGATCTGCTCCTCGTCAGGGAGAGCGTCGGAACCGACCAGCTGGACAATCTCCTGGAGTTCAGCCTCCTTCTGGAGGACACCCATCGCCCACGACCGGAGCGTGTTCCACTCGGGCGAGACCTCTTTGTCGTACCACTCGCCAAGCGAGTCGAGGTAGAGCGAGTAGGAGTTCAGCCAGTTGATGGCGGGGAAGTGCCGGCGCTGGGAGAGCTTCGCATCCAGTGCCCAGAAGACCTTGACGATACGCAGGGTGTTCTGGGTGACCGGCTCGGAGAAGTCACCACCGGGCGGCGATACCGCACCAATGACCGATACGGAACCGGATGCTCCGTTCAAGGAGATGGCGCGACCCGCACGCTCATAGAACTCCGAGAGGCGTGCCGAGAGGTATGCAGGATACCCTTCCTCACCGGGCATCTCCTCAAGACGGCTCGAGATCTCACGCATCGCCTCAGCCCACCGCGAGGTGGAGTCGGCCATCAGCGAGACGTCGTAGCCCATGTCACGGAAGTACTCGGCAATCGTGATACCGGTGTATACGGACGCTTCACGGGCCGCGACCGGCATGTTCGAGGTGTTTGCGATCAGCACCGTCCGCTCCATCAGCGGCCTGCCGGTCTTCGGGTCCTCGAGCTCCGGGAACTCCGTCAGAACCTCGGTCATCTCGTTGCCGCGCTCGCCGCAACCGATATAAACGACGATCTCTGCATCGGACCACTTTGCGAGCTGCTGCTGGGTGACCGTCTTACCGCTCCCGAATGGTCCGGGGATGGCCGCCGTTCCGCCCTTCGCGATGGGGAAGAGACCATCCAGGATCCGCTGACCGGTGATCAGCGGGACATCCGGGTTCAACTTCTCCTTCACCGGACGAGGCACACGAACCGGCCAGCGCTGGAGCATCGTGATCTCGGTGCCGTCTTCAAGGACGCAGATGGTCTCGTCGATCGTGAAACTGCCACCCGAGATCTTCTTGATCTTGCCGCCCTTCAGGTTTGGGGGGACCATGATCTTATGAACGATGTTCGTCTCCTGGACCGTGCCGAGGATATCTCCGGGGCCGACGACGTCGCCCGCTTTCACCGTGGGTACAAACTCCCACTTCTTCTCGTGGGAGAGGCCGGGAGCCGATACGCCGCGCTTGATGAAACTGCCCATCTTGTCCATGAGCACCTCGAGCGGCCGCTGGATCCCGTCGTAGATACTGGTCAACAGACCGGGCCCGAGCTCCACTGCAAGTGGGAGACCGGTATTTACCACCGGCTCACCGGGCCTAATGCCGTCGGTATCTTCGTAGACCTGGATGATGACGTTCTCACCCTGGATCTTGATGACCTCCCCCATCAGCTCTTCATTGCCGACCTTCACCACGTCGTACATGTGTGCGTCGAGACCGACAGCAGTGACGACCGGCCCTGAAATCCGTTTTAGGACTCCTTGAGTCCTCTTCTCAGTATTCTTCTTCATTACTTCCACAGATCAACACCCACCGATCTCTTGATTCTCTCTCTCATTGACAGGCCGCCCTCTTCTCCACCGATGGCAATCACCGTCGGCTTAACGGAGTTCTCGAGAGTGGTGCGAAGTCGCAGGGGGATCCGCTCCATGTCACTGCCCTTCAGCACGAGAATGCCGACGTCCTTGTCCTCTAAAACCCGGTTGATGTGTTCGATCAGCCGTTCGTCGGTCTCAGCCACATAGGTCTTTCTGACACCCGCGAGCCTGAAACCGAGGATAAATTCGTCGGTACCGACAACTGCGATCTCCATTCTACATCACCAGGTATCCCTGCAATCGTTCACCGGGAAGGCCAGCCTCCTTGCCCCGGGCAAGGGCACGAAGGTTCGCGACTTCATGCTTCTTCTCCTCAAGGTAGACCAGGATCGGAAGAATCGAGAACGGATAGCGCTTCGACATCCGCTCCATCTGCTCGAGCTGGACGCGGGTCAGCGCAACCTCGACCTCGTGAATTGCCTCCTTGCCCCGAATCTCCTCAAGCGTGTTTAAGAGCGGGACCATCCAGACCTGCCTCTTTAAAGCGTCGATGAACTCTTCTCGGTCCTCAATCGTTGAGAGCCGCTGCAGTTCATCCACCGAGAACGAGCCACCGGGGATCATCAGTTCCTTGATATCCTCGTGGATACGTCCGGCCCTCAGACGGAAGAGGTTCTGGATGTTCCGGATATCGATCTCGAGTTGAATGTACTTGAGGAAGATATCTCCACCCTTGACTCTCCCTTTTGCGTCTGTAATGAGCCGTGCATAGTAGTTCTTGTAGAGTTCGTTCTCCGCGTGGGCGAACGATCCGGACTCCATCGCACGAGGGAGTTCGCGCTCGAGAATCGGGTAGAACCGCTCATGCTTGAGCGCCTCGACAACCCGTTCCGGCGAGTCCTCAGCGAGAAGGCGGTCGAGAGCGACTTTGTCCAGCCTGCCGGCCGGGACCAGGACCTCCTTGATCTTGCCCGGCGCCATCCCCTGCATCTTGCCGCGCAGGATGGTGACAACGTTCTGGATGTCCCAGCGGCGCAGATAGCTGGCAGTGAAATGCTTCAGGTCCCCCGGCACGAGCTCCAGGATGCTCTGATACTCCTTGGCGAGGTTCCAGCTGAGCGCCACCTCGACGAGGTTGATACCGGAGAAGGAGGTGCCGAGTTCATCGATCTCGGACCGGTAGTTGGTCTCGCCGATGAACCGGGTGATCTCAGGCAGGCTCATATTCAGCATGCGGAGATAGTCCTCGCGCGGTATCAGCAGTGATTTGCGCACCCGCAGGCGGGTGCAGGCGTAGATGTACTGGGCTGATCCGCTACTTACCCCTGCCATATACGATCCTCCTTATGCAAACAGGATATCTGACGCATCCTTCAGGCTGGATTCCCAGATTTCGTCAAGGAATGTGCCGTAACTGTAGTCAAGTTGCAGCTCGCCGTCGCTACTCTCGACGATGATACCGCCGGGAATATCGACCGGGTCGCCCACGGTGTAGCCAGAGAGGGTCTTCAGCCGGGAGATGGTATCTTCAACAAGAGGGATGTCCCGCTCGTTTGCATGCACGACACCCTTCTTGATCACCTTTGCCGCTCTCTTCAACAGGTCTGTGAGCGCCTTCTCTTGGAACTCAGCAGGCAGGTCACCGATAGCAGCGAGTGAGGCCGAATAGACCTGATCCAGGAGCGTCTTCTGGGCGTTCAGGACCTGCCGTTTGACGACAAGGTTCGCTGCGGAGACTTCCTGGTTGATGATGTGAGTGGCTGCCCGGTCCGCCTCCTCTTTGGCCGAGAGTTTAATCTCGGCGGCCCGAGCCTGTGCCTCCTTCAGGATCTCCTCGACTTCAGCGCGGGTCTCTGCCCGAATCGCCTCGACCTCCTTTCGCCCTTTCTCCCGGATCTCGTTGACAACTGCTTCGAGTCCCATGGTTCACTCCATTAGAACAGAAGCAGCAGTGCAACCACAAGACCGAAGATGACGATGGTTTCGGGGATAACCGTAAACAGCAGTGCAAGACCGAACATATCCCTGTTCTCTGCGGTTGCACCGACCGCGGCCGCACCGATACCCATCTCACCGAGACCGGTACCGACGCCTGCAAGGCCTACTGCGAGACCTGCACCGACTGCCTTGAGACCAACCTGCGATGCCTGTACCATTTCAAGAGTTGTGCCAACATCTACCATTTCATTATTCCTCCGTAAACTTTGATTCCATACCGAATGGATTGTACCTCTTTCCTCCACCCTTGTAGAACTTGGTGAAGAATTCGACATAGTGAAGACGAATCGAGTTCAGTCCGCCACCAAGGATACCAAGCGCCGTGTTCAGCACATGTCCGAGGAGGAAGACGAGGATACCGACGATGATGATAACGACGCCCACCGCGCTGAGATTCTCAAGCTGCGGGCTGATCATCAGGTCGATAGCGATGTAGTTGACCACCATCGCGATGGCAACCGACGAGAGCCCCACCGCAGCCAGACGTGCATAGGAGAGCACGTGGCTGATGATTGTCGGGATCTCGATAACTTCAAGTACGTTCTCCTGAGCGATGCCGATAATGCCTCCAACCAGGAGCACGGCCCCGATAATGAACGCGGGGTTGAAGCCCATGACGACTGCAGGGAGCCAGGACAGATCGGGCATCAGCGGAATGGCGTACATCGACCAGATCATCAGGATGATACCCCACATGACACCAAGCCACCCGGCGTTCGAGAGGATCGCCTTTGTGGCGTGTTTGCCATGATACAGGTTCCTGGCGTTGATTATGCCCAGGATACGCCCGAGCGTGATGTGAAGGATACCGATCCAGATAGATACGACCAACAGTTCCGCAACCTGAGCCCCATGCTCCGCTGCGTGACCTCCGATGTTGAGGTGACGGCTGTAGATGATGGGCGCCCAGGGAAGTGAATAGCCGATGAACTCACTGTACAGCAGACCAAAGATGATGCTGACTATACTGGCGTTTCGCAGTGAAATCAGGAGTAAACGCCCGTCTCCTGCCTTGAAGAACTTTAGCAGGCCAAGAGACAGTGCTAGCAGGATCAGACCGTATCCTACGTCCCCGAGGATCATCCCGAAGAAGATCGGAAAGACGATCGCGACCATCAGGGTCGGATCGAGCTCGGCATACTGGGGACGGGAGTAGAGATCCATGAACATCTGCGAGGGTCGCGCAAACGACGGGTTGTCGTACTTTACCGGCACCGCATCGGTGTGTTCGATCTCCAGCTCCTCAAGGTAGATCTTCCCGCCGGTCGCCCGGACCAGGGCTTCCTTGACCTTTTCGAAGTTACGCTCAGGGATCCATCCTTCGGTGAGGAACGTCTCTTCCGTGGTAGCAAATCGCAACGGGGCCTCCGCCCGCTCTACGTCAGCCGTGAGTAGTTCATCGCATGCTACCAGAAAGTCGGCGTGCCTCTCCCGGATCCCTGCAATCTTTCCGTTGATCGCAGCAATCTCACCCTCGATCCGCCGGGCCTCTTCCTGGTGGGCCTTCAAGCGGTCGGCCGGCGCCCCGGTCTCATCCGGAACGGGAATTGCCTGGAACCCGGCATCGAGAAGCGTCCGTTCGACCTCTTCGCGGTGCTCGTTAGGCACCACGACGACGATCATGTTGCCGTCAACTTTGTCGGAAAAGTATTTCTCGTGAGGGGCGTCGATGGTTACGTCATGAGCGATATGCCCGGTGAATACGCTAAATCGCGTATAACCACGGTAAAGATCCAGATCCATGGGAACGGCAACGAACGGCTCAAGCTCCTTCGCACGTTGCTCGTGCTCCTTTTGTTGCGCCTCCAGTCTGGAACGCGAGGCGACAAGACCTTCTACCTCCTCTATGATAGCAGGCAGATCGGTCTGGATCATCGCCCGGACTTTCGATGCGGGAAGTTTTGCCTTAACCTCGACGCTCTCCGGGTCAATCCCGAACGCATTCTCAATGGCCCTGATCTTGATGAGCGCCGAGGCTGCATCGCTCGCCCCGGAAAGCGGGTGGCCGATCGATAGTCCGTCGCTAGAACCACTCTCCGGCACAAAGTCCTCGATATGATAGACATTGTGACGGTAGAGTTCCCTGACGATCGTATCGGTCTCACTCTTCGGGGCCACGATAAGCAGCCGGCGCATCCGTTCAGGCCTTAACATGCAGCTGCTCCTTGAATCGCGTAACAATGAAGTCTACAGCTTTTGCAAGGTTCTGGTTTCCCTGTGCTTTCAGCGCCTCTGCGCGCACTTTACCCTCATTGACGATCTCTTTGTATCTGTTCTGCGCCTGGGCCCGTGCCTCTGCAAGACGCTGATTCCTGTAGTCCGTGGCATCTTTTTGTGCCTTCTGGACCAGGTTGTCAGCTTCCAGCTCGGCGTCTGAGAGGCTTTTCTTCCTCTCGGCCTGCGCATCACGGATCATTGCCTGGTACTCTTCTTCAGTTTCCCTGATGCTCTTCAGGACATCGGTCTTCATCAAACCCTCCTTCTCACGGCTCATGAATATTTGATGAAAATAAGCATATATTTATTGTTGTTTGTCCGCTGAGTAGTTCTACTCATTCAGATGCTTTACTATCGTCCTGGGTGGCAGGTTCTGTATTGCAACGCCCCCAGGAACGCCGCCAAGCGAAACCCCGGAGAACTCTCCCGATGAGCAGAGGAGGTGCTGCTCAGGATGGGTTCCCCGCTGGATACCGCAGGCCAAAAGGATCTCCGGGGCGACCGAGACGACCATCGATAGCCTTTTTGAGCCGGGATGATCCTTCGGGAGAACGACAAGAGGGATATGGTATCGCCGGACCAGTTCGAGCATCATGCGTGCCTGCTCAACCGGCCCACCCTCCGGCATGGAGACGACGATGAGGTCGTCAGGGTCGACGGTCTGGCAGTACTCGTCGTCCGGAGTCTCGATCCAGAGCGTAAACCGTGAGGAAGCTTTCGCAACAAGCAGAAAAGAGTGTTCTCCCTGGATGAGAAGGAGTTCTCTGCCGAGAGGGACGATTCTTCCATCCTGCCCGGCAGATGGCTCTCCGGAAGTGCCACGCTCAGACTTCTTCGACATCTTCCGACTGGCAGCTCGGGCACATGGGCCGCTTTCCGATACCCTTGAATCGCTCGCCACACTCTTTGCAACGGTAACTCTTGCCCTTCACCCGCTCATCTAACTCGATATCGACTGGTCCACCGACTGTACACATATGGCATCACGAAGAAGAGATGGGAGGCAGAGGATAAAACCCTATCGTGATACCCCCGGGAAAACTGGTTCTCCTGCCCGTGCTTCGGGAATCACGACTACGCCGCAGAGAGAGGTGCCTGTGGAAAAAATGGTGATGATGAGAGTGATGAAGTGAATGACGACAAGCCCTTGGCATCATCCTCATGCACCGGCGCGTCGGGCGGATGCTCTCTTCTTCTGCACCTTCTGCCACTGCTTGAGAATGAACGCTGCAACGACGAGGATAAAGAGGGCATTGAAGATCGTCCATATGACCGGGTTCTCGAAATCCGTCCCGATCAGGTTCCCGTGCACGACGGCGAAGAGGAGCACGACATACATCAGGCCGTGCACCCATCGCCAGTATTTCGGGATATACTTTCGGAGTATTACGGCGGCGAACGCGATATACAGGAGGTAGAGTGCCGGCCGGCCTGCGAGTGCCCAGAACCTCTCCCAGGGCGAAAAGACCGGGATGAATACGGCGGGGTTCAATGACCCGATAGCAAGAGTCACAGGATGGAGCGTGGGAAGGAGAAGGCCGACGGCGGCGAAGGTATGGTGCACGGAAAGAAACGGTCTCCCAAAGACCTCCGTGATCTGTCGGAGGAACGGGGTTAGAAGGGTTGCAATGCTAAGAGCCAGGAACCCCCAGAGAGCGAGGAGACGGGCTATGACGTTGTACGGGCTCTCGTAGGGCGCAGTCAGCACCACAGCGCCGGTGAACGCATACAGGGCCAGGATGACGGCGGAAGCGAGCACGCCCGTCCGGGAGAGGGGCATGATTTCATGAAGAGGGGGAAGAAGGGATAAGGGTTTCGGGCCTGGTGTTTCAAGAGTGAGGAGAGCCAAGTCCCGGTGAGAACATTGGGAACTTAAGGGGCGCAACGTATGGGCGTAGATGTTAGGAGGCCCAGACGATAGGGATGTTAAAATAACTACGAGGGCATAGGGGCGTTGCTCATTTGCGGATTATAACTGTAGGTGAACTGAGCACCCAAGGGGGTTGCACCCCGGGCACGGATTTGAGGGGGACATCGCCATGACTGCCCCCGCCCCAGCGGGGCGGGGGAGGAGGCCGAAGGCCGGGAGGGGTGGGGGGAAAGACCTCCGCATTATTGTGGAGACAGGGGAGGGGGGCACGCCCCCCTCCCCGTCAGCCCCACCCCCAATTGCGATACCCACCCCGGTCCACTGTACGAGATTTTCCAAGACGTCGGTTTCACTTTAACTGCTATGGACGCCCAAAAACGTTCCAACCGCTGAGGGACTGATCAAAAAAAATAAAATCCCGGCCATCTCATCGACCGGAAAAATCCTATCCGCCCTCCCTATATCGAGATCCCCACCAGATGCAGCAGCACCAGGATCAGGGCGCCGGGGAGCCCACCAAGGGCGCAGATAAGAATGGATACGAGGTTGATCTGGATATCCGGAGCGCCGAAGAGGGCGAGGATATTGAAGTAATTCAGGAGCCAGAGGGTGATGAGCCCGGCTATGGCGTTGATAAGGAGTGTTAAGGCCTTCTTCATGAGATAGTAGAGCGCCGCGGCTATCGCCACGGCAAGAAGGATGGCGAGGATCTCTTCCATCATCGATTATCTATTTACCAATGATCTGCTGGTTATTTAACCGTATTGATGGAATTGTCAGCCGTCCGACGCGTCTTGTATCTTTTCCGAGCCCACCGATCTCCCGAAGCATCTCAAAGACGTTCCCGGCAAACATTGCCGTCCGGATGGGTTCGACGAGGTCTCCTCCCTCGATCCAGAAGGGGTTCGAGATCTCCACCGAGAAGTCGCCGGAGAATGGGTTTGCGGTATGGGCGCCCACGACGTCGTGGATCCAGACCGCTCGCTCGTCACCGGGCTCTTTTGTCCGCGGGCCGTCGACAAAGAGGTTGTGGAATCCGATCCCGGGCAGATCGCCCTCGGATCGAACGGCGCTCCCCGTACTCTTCTCACCGTAGCGGTAACCGGTCTTGAGGTCGTAGGCGAACTGCTGGAGGACACCCTGATCCACGAAGACCAGGCGGCGGGTCGGAGTCCCTTCGGCATCCCAAGCGGTGCTCGATAGACCCGGGGCGAACGGGTCATCGTAGACGGAGAGGTGCTCGTCAAAGACCGGCTCCCCGATCTTATCCGCAAGGAACGACCGGCCGGCCTTCACGTTCCGTCCTGAGAGGGCCGGGAGGAGGACCTGGCCGATGAGGCTTGCCGCCGCAACCGGGGAGAGAACGACGTCGTAGCGCCCGGTCTTGATATCGCTCCCTCCAACGGAGCGTGCGGCGAGCGAGGCTGCCTGCTCGCCGACCGATCCCGGATCGATCTCGGCACGGAACGGGGAGGCGTCGAACTCGTAGCCCGTGGACTGCTCCCGGATCGCCTCAAGGGAGACGGCCGCTACTGTCCGGTCCATGCCGTAGAGCGTGCCGCTCGTGTTTGCAACCATCAGGTACGACCGGGCGAGGTTTGCACCCCCGCCGACGACCTCCACCGGGTGCTCCGCGGCGCCGGAGAGAAGATCGTCGACCATTCCAGCAGCATCTTCCACCGAGACGACAAGGTTCGGGTCGGATGAAGAGGCAGTGCTCACAAGATCGGCCGGTTTCGGCAACCCTCCCCATTGCTGAGGGGTCGCAAGACGCCCGCTTGCGAGAGCAGCTTGGAGGCACTCTCTCCACCGATCCGGGTCGCTCGTGCTTGAGAATCCTATCCGGCCGTCTTTGATGGTCCGGATGGCTATACTCCAGGCCTCCGACTCCTCGGCACTGCCGAGGATCCCCTTCTTGATATCGGCGCTGACGCTCTGCCCACGGGCGTAGAAGACCTCGACTTCGTCGGCCAGTTTTTCTCCGTCCCGAAGGATCCTGTCGATCAGGTCTTCGCCGATCATTCGCCCCGCCCCCCGATGACTGCGTTCTCAAGCAGGAGGTGCGGCGCACCGTCGCTGACCGGCACGCTCTGCCCGCCTTTGCCACAGTATCCCGGGCTCATCCTCCGGTCGTTTCCAATGAGAGCGATATTGTGGAGCGTCGAGAGGATCTCCCCCGAGAGCGAGACATCTCTGACCATATCGGTCTTCTCGCCGCCCTCGATGAGATATCCGTACTCAGCGTTGAACTGGAAGACCCCTCGACCCGGGTCGACCTGGCCGCCGCGCGACCCGATGAGGAGGATGCCGTCCATGCACTCGGAGATGATCTCATCGTATGTTGCATCGCCGTTCTCGATGAACGTGTTGCTCATCCGAACAATGGGCGGCGCACCGTGCTCGGCCCGGGCGTGGCCCGCGATCCCGTTCCCCACGGCTGCAAGCGTCTCCCGGTTGTGGAGGTACGAGGTCAGGATGCCGTCGCGGATGATCTCGGTCCGCCGGACCGCGACGCCCTCGGCGTCGACAGGCATGAACCCGAACTCGTGAAGCGTCGGATCGTCCACAATGACGAGCCCCTCACACCCGATCCGCTCACCTATCCTTCCCCCGAGAACCGAGGCACCCTCGCGAATGAGGTCGCCCTCGCTCGCGTGGCCGACAGCCTCGTGGGTGAAGACGCCGGCGAGTTCCGGATCGAGTACAGCCCGGTGCGTCCCGCCTTTCGGGAGTTTTGCATCGAGCAGAGAGACTGCGATCTCCCCGGCCTTCCGGCCGAGGTCCTGCTTACCACGGAGGTTGAACCCGGTGATGACGTGGTCCCGTTCGCTTCCCATCTGCATCACCCCGTTTCGCGAGGCGACGGCGATGACCGAGAACCCGGACCGAACACTCTCATAGGAGTACTCGTTACCGGATGAGTCAAGGAACCGGACCGAATCGATCCCCTCGGTATAGCGCGCCCGGGTGTTTACCACCCCCGGCACACGTGCCGCATCCTCAATCCCGGCGAGCAGCCGGGTCTTCTCTTCAAGATCGATATCCCGCGGGTCCTCGCCGAGCGGCGGGACGGGGAGTGCGCCACGCGGCGCATCGGCAAGGTCGATCTCGTCCGCAGTCACCGCCGCAAGGCGAGCCGCTTCTTCAACGAGAGCGTTCAACTCGCGCTTCGAGTCGATCTCAACGTGGTCACGGGTAAGGAACCCCCAGCCTTTCGGTCCTAAGACCCGGATCACAGCTTTGTCAAAAAATGAGGTGCCTGCGGACTCGACCACCCCGTTATCGATATCGATAACGGTGGTCTCGCCCCGGACGCACCTGATATCATAGTATCTAACGTCAACCATACGGCATCAGACCGGAGAGCGCCCGACGTTCGAGTCGAAGATGCCGGTCGTCGGGTTGACCGCCAACTTCCGGAGCTTCGAGATGAACCCCTCGCGGTTCTCGGGCACAAGCGCGTTCTGGAGAACCTCCTCAATATGGTCGACGGGCACGATCTCGATCATCGAGCGGTACCGGTCTTCGATGAGAACGTCGTCCAGGTTCGAACGCGGTATGATCACCTTCTTGATCCCGGCTTTTGCCGCCGCCTCGATCTTGTAGGTGACCCCGCCGATAGGGAGGACATCGCCCCGAACCGAGAGGGAGCCGGTCATCGCAACATCCTGGCGCACCGGGATGTTCTCGATCGCGCTGATTACCGCTGTTGCAACGGTAACCGAGGCCGAGTCGCCCTCGACACCACCGTAGGTGCCGATGAACTGAATATGGATATCCATGTTCCTGATATCCTTGCCCGTGAACTTCTTGATGAGAGCGCTGACGTTCGTGATAGACTCTTTGGCTATATCCTTCAGAAGACCGGTCGCGACGACCGTGCCTGTCGCTCCCTGGCTCGGGGTCACCTCGGCCATCACCGGGAGCACCGAGCCGGAGTCGTTCCCCATCACGGCAAGCCCGTTCACCCGGCCAATCCTGGTGCCCTCGACGACGGCGAGGTCATAGTCGCGGCTCCGCCGGATGTACTCGTCGGAGATCTGGTCCTCGATCGAGCGGGAGGTCGATTTCGCGGCGAGGACATGCCTTGCCGAAGTGAACTCGGCTCCTTCCTGCCGGGCGAGATCCCCCGCTACACGGATGAGCCCGCCCATGTCACGGAGTTTCAGGGTCAGGTGCCCCTTCCGGTTCGAGCGGCGCCTGGCCTCGCGAAGCACCTCGATCATGGCGCTGCGGTCGAAGTGAGGGATCTTTCCGTCTTTCTTGACTTCCTGCGCGATGAACCGGAGGAACTTCTTCCGGTTCTCAGGGGTATCCTCCATCGTCTCGCGCATGTAGATCTCGTATCCGTAACCCCGGATACGCGACCGGAGTGCCGGGTGCATGCCCTGGATGGCATCGAGGTTCCCTGCCGCAACCATAACGAACCGGCAGGGAACCGGCTCGGTCCGCACCATCGCGCCACTCGAACGCTCGCTCTGGCCGGTGATCGGGAAGACCCCCTCCTGGAGCGCGGTCAGCAGGTTCTGCTGGGAGTGGGGGGTGAGGGTGTTGATCTCGTCGATGAAGAGCACGCCACCGTGAGCCCGGTGGATGGCCCCTCCCTCGACCCGGTCATGAGCCGGGGTCTCCAGACCGCCACTCTGGAAGGGATCGTGCCGGACATCGCCAAGGAGAGCGCCCGCGTGCGAGCCGGTGGCGTCGACAAAAGGCGCGGGAGCGTTCGGGTCGTGGGAGATCAGGAGCTTCGGGACCAGCGCCTCCTCGCGAGGCGTCGAGTACTTCAGCGCCATGAAGATGAACGCCGCGGCAATGATGCCCATAAGCCACTGGTAGGTGATGATTGCGTAGCCGATGATCCCAAAGATAAGAAGCATAATGAGGGTGCTCCTCATCTGGATCTTCTTCCTCGCCTCCGCCTTGTGGGCGGCAACGATCTGCTTGCCACGGCCCGCCGGCACGGTTCTGATGATGGGATTATTGTTATCTTCGGGGTTTGGGTAGACCAGGATGTCCTGCAGTTCTTCCTTCGGAAGGAGCTCGGCCATCGCTTTTGCCAGCATCGATTTACCGGTGCCGGGAGTGCCGATCATCATCACGTGCCTGCGCTGGACCGCGGCCTTCCGAATCACCTCGACGGCATGTTCCTGGCCAATGACCTGATCGATGAGATTCGGGGGGACATCGATATCAGAGGATGAACTCACCTCGAGGTCGGCAAAGAGATCCGTCTCTGCCAGATCATCATTTGTGAGCTCGATTTTGGGAATTTCTTCTGGAGTCGTTGAATCCATCGTCGGGTTTACCTCTTTGCTGCACTGGTACTTATATAATTTATTCATCAACGTTCAAATACTTTCTAGCAAAGGTGACCTATGAGAATAATTAGTACGGAACGATCCCAGGTCCTTGCAGCTCGCATCTCCGAAAAAATGGGCGTTCCTCTTGTTGAGACGAAATTCAGCAGGTTCCCGGACGGAGAAATGTATCTCCGTTGCGGAGAACTGGACAATGAGACATTGATCGTCAGCAGCATCGTGGACAATGATATGCTCGTGCAGACCCTCCTTGCAATCGACGCCGCCGATCAATCAAGGAACACGCTGGTGATCCCTTACCTCGGATACTCCCGGCAGGATAAGCGCTTCTTCCCGGGGGAACCGATCAGCGCCCGGGCGGTTGCTCGAGCCCTCTCGACAGGGATCGAGCGGGTGTTTGTGGTCAATGTTCATGACCCCGGGGTACTGAATCACTTCAAGGTTCCGGCCAAGAATGTCACGATCGCTCCCGCCATTGGCGGCTATGTCGGCGATCTGAACCTGAAGAACCCGCTCATTCTTGCTCCGGACGATGGAGCGATCGCGTTTGCAACCGATGTCGCGGCCGTCGGCGGATGGGACTGCGACCACCTGGAAAAGACCCGACTATCGGGCGAAGAGGTCAGAATTGCACCAAAGAGTATCGATGCCGACGGGAGAGATGTTGTGATCGTGGACGATATCATCTCCACCGGCGGGACCCTCGCGACCGCCGCATGCATGCTCCGCGAGCAGGGGGCTACATCCATCCACGCGGCCTGCGTCCACGGGGTGCTCACAAGTGGCGCCTACATGCGTCTGCGCTCAGCCGGGATCGCCTCGGTAGTCTCCAGCGACACCTACGAGAGCGCCTCAAGCTTCATATCTGCCGCGAATGCTATCGCCACCGCGATCAGAGAAGATGCTCACTATTGATGGAAGCCATCTCGAGGGTGGGGGGCAGATCCTCCGCCTGGCGGTCGCCTTATCGGCAATATCAGAGACGCCGGTCACCATCACCCGTATTCGGCAGAACCGGAAGAACCCCGGGCTCGCACCTCAGCATATTGCTGCAGTTAGGGCGGTCGCCGGGATGTGCGATGCGGAATGCCGGGGTCTCACACCCGGGAACAGCGAGATCACCTTCATCCCGGCGAAAATTCGCCGGGCCGACCTTGTAATCGATCTTGCGACCGCCGGGAGCATTCCCCTTATTCTGCAGGCGTGGCTCCCGGCTGCCCTCCACTCCGGCGGAAGCATCACGGTTCTCGGTGGTACCGAGGTCCCCTGGAGCCCGACCATCGACTACATGAACTTTGTATTCGCGCCGATTCTGCGCAACGCCGGTGCTACGATCGATATTGATGTGCTCGAGCGCGGTTACTACCCGCGGGGAAGGGGACGGGTACACGTCAGGGTGGAGCCATCGCAACTCGACCCGATCGTGATCCCGGAAGGAGAGCACGAGTGCGGGATCATCTCCTGCTCGGCGGGCCTCCCGAGACACGTCGTGGAGCGCCAGGCGAAAGCCGCCCGGGAACAGATCGAGAGCGACCTCAATCTCTCCTGTACAACGACGCTCGATCCCCGGGAGGGCAAGGGAGGAGTGGGGAGTTCGATCACGGTATGGAGCGGAGCAAAAGGCGCCGTCGCTCTCGGAAAGAGGGGGCTTCCCGCCGAGGAGGTGGGGCGGACGGCCGCGCGAAGCCTCATTCACGAGTGCCGTAGTCCTGGCGCAGTAGATATCTTCCTCGCCGACCAGCTCCTCGTCTACCTCGCCCTCTACGGAGGCGAGTGCAGCACCCATACGCTCTCGATGCACGCAAAGACCGCCTGCTGGTTGCTCTCGGAGTTTGGATACCACCTCACCTGCCGGGAGAACGATATCGTGGAGATTGCCGCATGAGACTCGTCCTCGACGCCTCGGTCTTCTTCTCTGAGATTCCGGTCGACGGCCCGGCATGGACCACGCCATCGGTCGTCGGAGAGCTTGGCGATATTCATGCAAAGTGCCGGTTCGAGGCGCTCGCGGCCACCGGGCTCTCGGTCAGGGAGCCACGCGAGGAGGACCTCTCGCGGGTTTGCGCAGCCGCCCTCGCGACCGGGGATGCCGGAGTCCTCTCTGCGACCGATCGTGACATCCTGGCGCTGGCTCTGGAGCTCTCGGCCGTCCTCGTCACCGACGACTTTGCAGTCCAGAACGTCGCTCACCACCTCGGCATCGAGACCAGGAGCATTCGACAGCGGCCCGCCCGGGCAATCCGGTGGCGTTACCGGTGCAGCGGATGCGGCCGTTACTCGCGAGAGCCGGGAGATTGTCCGGTCTGCGGTGCACCAATTAAAAGAAAACTTAAATAGATCGCTTGGAAATCTCTTCTCCATGACCGCGCTCGAAGAGTTGATCACGAAGGCAAAGGCACTCCAGGTAGAGGGGCAGACACCCGGCCAGATCTCCGACCAGCTGGGCCTCTCAATGGAGACGGTCACCTGGCTGCTCACTCAACAGAAGGGCATGGAAGCACCAAAAGACGTTCATATCGACTGGACGGCAGTGGGAAGTCATGGAGCGCTCCTCTCCGATATGGCGATGATGATGCTCAAGCGCTTCCTCTATATGTCAGAAGAGGGATGTGCTGCAAGTGAGATCGATGCAGTCGTCGGGATTGCGTCGTCGGGCGTCCCGCTCGCCACCCTCATCGCCGCAGAGGAGGGGCTGAAACTCGCGGTTTACCTCCCGGCAAAGCATAGCGGAAGCGAGACACCTACCGGTTCCCTCTCGGGCACCTTCTCCACGATCACCGGACAACGTTGCATCATCATCGACGATGTCGTCACAACCGGGACGACGCTCTCCGAGGCCATTCAGTTCATCCGGCGGCACGGGGCGACACCGGTGGCGGTCTGGTCACTCTTCGACAAGCGGGGTGTTCGGGAGGTTGACGGAGTTCCGGTCCACTCACTCTTTGTGGTATCACGGCTCGGATAAGAGCCCAATATTTTTACAATATGCTCGGAATCAGCCTCCTGAAGGGTATCGGACCGCATAATGCGGCCTTAAAGAACACCGGGCGCGTAGAGCCTACTGATGGGCGAACAAACCCTTGCGGTCGACCTGAACGCCTCGAAACACCGGCCACCATCGATTACTATATATAGAACCTCTGATCAAACCTAACGAACAAAGGAGGATTACACAATGCTTGCTGGACAGCCCATCGTTATTTTAAGGGAGAATGTTGAGCGCACGCGCGGATTTGAGGCGCAGCGCTCGAATATCATGGCTGCAAAGGCCATTGCGGCCGCCGTTCGGACCACACTTGGTCCCCGGGGAATGGACAAGATGCTGGTCAGCTCCACCGGGGATGTGGTGATCACGAACGACGGAGCAACCATCCTACATGAGATGTCCGTGCAGCACCCCGGCGGCAAACTCGTCGTCGAGGTTGCTGAGACCCAGGACGACGAGGTTGGCGACGGCACCACGACGGCGACCGTCCTCATCGGATCGCTGATGGAAGAGGCGGAGACTCTGCTCGCTCAGGAGGTTCACCCCACAATTATCGCGCACGGCTACCAGCTCGGCATGGAGAAGGCTCTCTCAATCCTCGACGAACTGGCCCTCACGATCGGGATCGACGACCGCGAGAACCTCAAAAAGATTGCCGGCACTGCCATGACAGGCAAATCCATCGAGGGTGTCAAGGACAAGATCTCCGATATTATAGTCGATGCAGTACGGCAGGTCGCGACCGAGATTGCTCCGGGCACCTACGCCGTGGACGAGGACGACATCAAGATCAAGAAGCAGGTAGGCGACTCTATGGAGGACGCCGAACTGATCCGGGGTGTCGTCATCGACAAGAAGCGTGTCTTTGAACAGATGCCGGAGAAGATCACGGGTGCAAAGGTCGCCCTGCTCTCCCAGCCGCTCGAGGTCACGAAGACCCAGGTGAAGTCGAAGATCAAGATCACCACCTCCGACCAGATGAAGGCGTTCAATGAGCAGGAGCGCGAGTCTCTCAAGAAACTCGCCGAGCAGATCGTTGCTTCCGGCGCAAACGTTGTCCTCTGCCAGAAGGGGATCGCCGACCCAGTGCAGTACTACCTCGCGAAACACGGCGTCTACGCCCTTGAAGACGT
Source organism: Methanoculleus thermophilus (assembly GCF_001571405.1). Lineage (NCBI taxonomy): Archaea > Methanobacteriati > Methanobacteriota > Methanomicrobia > Methanomicrobiales > Methanomicrobiaceae > Methanoculleus > Methanoculleus thermophilus. Next base: position 72,589 of record NZ_BCNX01000012.1, read on the forward strand.
CAAAGAAGAGGACATGAAGTTCGCCGCGAAAGCGCTCTGCGGTACAATCGTCAATAAGCCCGAAGAGCTCAACGAGGTAACCCTCGGCAAAGCCGAAGCAGCCGAAGAGATCCCCGATACCGACCTGACGGTCATTTCCGGCTGTGAGAATCCAAAGGCCGTCACGATCCTCCTGCGGGGCTCCTCCCAGCTTCTGGTGGACGAACTTGAGCGGGCGGTCTACGATGCAACCCGGGTTGTCCAGGATGCCATCGAGGACGGGAAGTTCATCGTCGGTGGCGGCTCCCCGGAGATCGAGCTCCAGATACGCCTCCGCGACTACGCTACAACCGTCGGTGGGCGTGTCCAGCTCGCCATCGAGGCGTTTGCAAACGCATTCGAGGCCATCCCGAGGACGCTCGCAGAGAACTCCGGGTTCGATACGATCGACAAGGTTGTCGCTTTAAGAAAGGCCCACGCCGACGGTGCGAAGTACGCCGGGCTTGATGTCTATACCGGCGAGATCGTGGATATGCGTGAGGCCGGGGTCATCGAGCCGCAGCGCGTGAAGACTCAGGCCATCAAGAGCGCAACCGAGACGGCGATGCTCCTTATCCGTGTCGACGACATGATGATCACCCAGTCCGAAAAGAAGGGCGCAGCGGGAGCAAAGTAAGTCATCCACGCGAGGAGGTGACGAATATCTCGACTTCACCTCCTCAATCCCTTTACCTGTGGAAGGCATTGTCTGCTAGAATATCAGCGCTGTATCCGGATTAAGCCCGAAGGAGAGGAGGGCAGTCACATATGTATTGGGCAGCCCTGGTAGACCAGCACTGTACACCGTCCCGGATAAAGGTGAATCAGCAGAGCATGCCTCGATACCATTATAGCCGCAGAAGGTAAATACTATAGGCCGGTTTTGTGCCGAGGTAGTCTAGTCCGGGAAGGCGGTGGCCTCGAAAGCCACTGGTGTTCGTCACCTCGGGAGTTCAAATCTCCCCCTCGGCGTTTTGGTCCAGATATCCGAATCGAAGCCCTTGGAACTTCTGCAGGCCTTCTGGTGTAGCCCGGGTTGCAGATCGCCAGAGACCGATCTTAGCCATTGAAGCCATTTTTCAAAAAATAGTTGCCCGAAAATTCAGAACCGTTGCAGTCCCGGAATCTCCAAAAGTGATATCTATATATAGCATAGTACCAGAGGCTTACAGTGCCCGTTGCCCTGGGCTTCCACACACCAGCCTGTGGTGGTTTCCAGTGTACCCCTGCTTTGATGAACTGGATGATGCTATCGTAATCTTTAACCAGGACAACACCGTCGCACAGTTGAACCTATCGTTTCAGAACCTCTTCGGCATCAGGAGCGAAGCAGTCCGCAACATAAAGGCCGATACACTCGTTACCCGCCACCTTACGCAATTCTTCAAGGATGATGAATCCGCCCGCAGGGTGCTCGACGCTATCGAGCGCAGGGAGGAGGTGCTGTGTGAGATCATTCAGATGCGGACTGCACGCGGGGACCTGCGCTGGTTCTCCAACTCACTCCGGGTTATGACCGGCGAGCCGTATGCCGGAATGATGCTCGCCCGTTTCCGGGACATCACCCTCGAGCGCGAGGAGATGATGCGGAGCGCGGCAGGCATGCAGACTCCGGTCAGGATCGGGCCGGCTTATACCGCGATCGGGGATCTGGTGCCGTACGGCATCTGGATATGTGAGCCTGACGGGACTGCGCTCTACATCTCCCCCTCATTCCTCAACCTGGTGGGGAAGACTATCGAGGAATGCCGGCAATCCGGGTGGGTGGAGAGCATACCACTTGAGGATGCGGCAGCGGCACGCGCCGCCTGGAAGCACTGCCTGGATACCGGAACACTCTGGGACCGCGAACTCAGGATCCGAGACCCAGAGGGCGGTCTTCACACCATTCTCTCCCGCGGGGCCCCTATCCAGAACGAGAGCGGGGAGATCCTCCTCTGGGCCGGGATCAACCTCGACAACACCGCAAGAAAATACGCCGAAGACCTCTCCGCCGTCCGGGTTGCACAGCAGGCGGCGATCGCGGAACTCGGCCAGATCGCCCTTGCAGACGCAGGACCCTGCGAACTGATGAATGCCGTGGTTCGGATGGTTGCAGGGCACCTAGGGGTCGAGTACGCGAATGTGCTGCGATATCTTCCCGACGAGGAGGCGTTCGTGCTCGAGGCAACGGTAGGATTCGAGGTATGCGACGTCGGTACGAGGAGAGTTGAAGGGGGCACCTCTTCTCAGGCCGGCTACACGCTTCTCTCCCGCGAGCCGGTGATCGTTGAGGATCTCAGGACCGAGACGCGTTTTTCCGGCTCGGCGCTCCTCCAGAACGAAGGTATCAGGAGCGGAATCAGCGTTATCATCCTGGGTGACAGAGGGCCATACGGGGTGCTCGGGGCTCACACGCGGATGCAGCGGAGATTCACCCGGGATGATATCAACTTCGTCCAGGCGGCAGCAAATATTCTGGCACAGAGGCTCAAACGGAGAGCGGCCGAAGAAGCGCTCAAAATGAGTGAGCAGAAGTTCCGCATGATTGCGGAGCGTAGCTCCGATTTAATCTACACCTGCTACCATGATGGCGGGATCACGTATATGTCCCCGTCCGTAAAGCGCATTCTCGGCTACCCTCCCGAAGAGTTCATCGGCCGCAGGTGCCGTGATTATGTCAACCCCTTATCGTTGCATGCCTGGGAAGAAGGGAGGAAGAGAGTCGCCCGGGGCGAGCAGGTCGAGGGGCTCGAGGTCGAGTTCCGCCGCAAAGACGGGACAGCAGCGTTTATTGAACTGAACATCTCTCCAATCCTGGAGCAGGGGAGAGTGGTCGGCGTCCAGGCGGTGGGTAGAGATATCACCGAGCGCAGGCAGTACGAGCAACTCAGACAGCAGGCGTTCCTGCAGATCGAGCGGAACATCGAGCAGTTCGCCGTCCTCGGCATCATATTCGCCAGCCCCTCCAGGTGATTCTCGGGAGAGCTGAACTTCTGGGCGATGAGGAGGCTGCGAGAGTCATCCGTGAACAGGTCAAACGGATCAACGAGTACATCACGCAGCTGGACCGGGGATGGGTGGAGTCCCGGAAGGTCCGCAAGTTCCTCCGGCGGCACGATAAGGATTGAGACTTAATCTTTGACCAGAGCAGGGACCTGCCTCTTTTGGTATAAGAGAGGTCTGATTGGGGAAGTGGAGTATTCTGGCATACATGAGCCAGGCGACTCACGGGGACAGGGTACCGTCCCGACCACGCCCGTCTGCGCCCCACGGGAATGGGTGGCCCTACCCCGGGGAGATCCTGTATATAGATGAGACTTGCGGATGGCCGACAACTGGTTTTATGCGATAGTCACAGAAACAACTAGTACGAGTATGAGTATGCCGGGTTACACGACAGAAGACTCATCGATACGCCTCATGAGCGGTACAATCCCCGCTGGCCTGCTCGCCGCCGTGCGGGAAAAACGGCCGCTCGTCCACCACATCACAAACAGCGTCACGATCAACGACTGCGCAAACATCACGATCTGCATCGGGGCCGCTCCGGTTATGGCCGAGGCGCCTGAGGAGGTCGCCGAGATGGTTGCTGCCGCCGGAGCTCTCGTCTTAAACATCGGAACACTCTCCGCTGAGCAGGTCGAGGCCATGCTGATTGCCGGACGCCGGGCAAACGAACTCGGGATCCCGGTCGTCCTCGACCCTGTCGGTGCTGGGGCGACCCGGTTCAGGACAGAGACCGCCCGACGGCTCCTCGATGCACTCGATATCGCCGTTCTGAAAGGGAACGCCGGGGAGATCGGGGTCCTCGCCGGAGCCGGCGGGAGCGTCCGGGGAGTCGATTCCTGCGGGGTCGCGGGGGACCTCGTCGAGGCGGCAGTAGAGTGCGCCCGGACGACCGGGACCGTGGTGGCGATGACGGGAGAGATTGATGTCGTCACCGATGGCAAACGAGTCTTCCTGGTCAGAAACGGCGATCCGGCAATGGACCGGCTATCCGGAACAGGGTGCATGGCGGCATCGGTCACCGGGGCGTTCGCCGCCGTCGCCGACGACTACGCGGTCTCGTCGGCCTCGGCACTCGCGGCGCTTGGCCGTGCCGGGGAGCGGGCTGCGGCCGGGGCGCGTGGTCCTTACTCGTTCCGGACGGCGTTCTTCGACGAACTTGCCGGTCTCTCGCTCGATGATCTCTCCAGGCACGCACGGATCGAGGAGCGGTAATGGTATACGACCTCTACGTGATCACCGACGAGAAGATAGGAAACGGGCGCTCCCACACAGAACTTGCCCGACAAGCGGTCGCCGGCGGCGCGGATGTGATCCAGTTACGCGATAAAAATCTCTCCGGCCGTGACCTCCTCGACACAGCCGTTGCGATCCGCGATATCACCCAAGATACGGGAGCGCTCTTTATCGTGAACGACCGCCTGGACGTGGCTCTCGCCGCCGGCGCGGACGGGGTCCACCTCGGGGAGAGCGATCTCCCAATCAGGTATGCTCGGCGGCTTGCCCCGCCGGGATTCATCATCGGTGCCTCGGTCAGCTCCGTCGCGACAGCAGTCCGGGCATGGGAAGAGGGGGCAGACTACGTGGCGCTCAGTCCAACGTTTGCGACCGGATCGAAGGACGACGCCGGACCGGGGCACGGACTTTCGACACTTGCGGCGGTCCGGGCCGCGGTTCCCCTCCCCCTCATTGCGATCGGCGGGATCAACGCCGGAAACGTCGCCGAGGTCATCGCCGCGGGGGCGGACGGGGTTGCGGTGATATCGGCGGTCGTCGGAGAGGACGACGTCACCGCCGCCGCACGCGACCTCCGTGACCGGATCGCAACGGCGAAGGCAAGGGTGCGGTAGTCTTTCAAGAGCCTTAAAGTGCGGGCGTCCGCTGGTGGAAGGCCGCCTTCCACCGGCCCCGATCCTGGACATAGACGGACGATACGAAGAGCCTCTGCTCCCCAAAGGAGACGGTGTAGACGAGGACGGCGCTCCCCTCCCCGAGAGGCACGACTTTTGGGTCCGCGATGGCGTACTTCGGGAATTCGTTTGGGTTCTCTGCGAGGTCGCGGAGAAGCCCCTCCCGATCCAGGATGCCCCAGGGGCTGACGACAAGGGCCTCCGGGGCGAGATAATCGCGGTAAAACGCCACATCCCGGAGATCGGCAGCTTTCCAGGCTTGCTTCTCGAGATCCAGCAGAACAGGTAAGAGATCGTTCATAGAGCGTATGCTGACGTACGGGAAGATAATAACTCTTGCCCGGTCACAAACCCTCTTTGTCAGGGCGCGAGAGAATACTACCCATGACCGGTATCACATTCACCCCCATCGGCACCGTCCACTCTCCCTTCCGCGACCCCCGCGATATGCCCATCCAGAGCATCGGCGCACGGGGCGTCCGTGGGACGGTCGAACTCGACCCCGCCTACGCCCCGGGTTTAAAGGACCTTACAGGGTTTTCCCGGATCATCCTCCTCTACCACTTCCACCGCACGGAAGGCTACGCGCTCGAGGTGGTCCCGTTCCTCGACAAGGTCCCGCACGGTGTCTTTGCAACCCGGGCACCCCGCCGGCCGAACGCGATTGGGCTTTCGATCCTCAAACTCGTCGCCGTCGAGGGTCCGACGCTCACCGTCGAGGACGTGGATATCCTGGACGGCACCCCGGTCCTGGACATCAAGCCCTACGTCCCGGCGTTTGACGCCTTCCCCAATGAACGGGCCGGATGGCTGGCCAGATCCATGGAAGACGCCCGCACCGTACGCTCGGACGATCGATTCTGCTGACCGGAAGAGCCAGAGCATTTATCCGGGTTCCAGGCACAGGGGCAGACCGATGGAAATCAACGAGATCCAGGAAGAGTTTGGCTTCGCCGTCGCGGAGACGGGTCTTGCCACCCGGTTCGGGATACCTGCCGATGCCCTCATCCCGCTCCTCTTCTCTCTCCGCTACGGCGGAGACTGGAGTTACGCATCCGATACGATAAAATCGCTCTCGGCAGTGACAAAGACGACGGTCTATGACGATGCGAGCAAGACCGGCTACTCTCTCGAAGAGATCTACCTCTTCATCAATCCGGTCCTCCTGCACCGGGAGGGAACCGTCCACCGGCTCGAGAAGTGCGGCAACTCTCCTCTCCGGATGCTTGTCGCACGCCCCTACCGGGTGCGCCTCGGCTCAGACCGGGTGATAAAGATGACCGTCCACCCGACCGAGCGGACAATCCGGACCGAAGACCTTGATACCACAGAGATGGTCTTCTCGGGCTCGACCGCCTACGGGATCGACCACGAGATGGAACACCTTGCCGGACGGGAGATCCGCGGGGAGGGACTCCGGGTCTTTCGGTGGAATAGTTGAGAGCCACTCCTCGCGGCTTTGCGTTCTCAAACGCTGGAATTTTGCCGGGCCGGTCTGAAAACCAGCCCATTATGCCTTCTTAAACCGGCTCTTCTCTGCACCGCACCGGGAACACGTCCAGGTCTCGGGCAGGTCTCCAAACTCTGTGCGAGGCCCGATCCCGCGGCCCGGCTCACCGGCCCTGGGATTGTAGACGTAACCGCAGAGTCCGCACCGGTATGATTCCATCATCTCATCACCTCACCGCCCCGACCGACCGCGATCTTACCTGGGGCACGGCCACCCATATATCTCCGGAGGGATAAGTACTCCGGTCAAAAGATCCAGGGATAAAGTCCCCGTAGAAAAACCCGTCAAGGACGGGCGGCACCGTCTCCTAGACGATTCGGCGTCGGATGCAATGAAACAACAGACGAACTCGCCTCCTGGAAGAGATCACCCGTTAAAGTCAAAGAGATCTGGAGATGAACCCGAGGCCGTCGGATTCCGGCGAAGGGGATCGATACGCAAACCTGCGCAGATCGCCAAAAAAAGAAGACAGGACCTTTACAACTTCTTAAACCGGCTCTTCCCCGCACCGCACCGTGGGCATTTCCAGGTCTCGGGCAGATCTTCAAACGCCGTTCCGGCCTTGATACCGTGGTCGAAATCGCCGATTGCAGGATTGTAGATATAGCCGCACAGAGTACATTGATACGAATCCACTACTTGTTCACCTCTCTATCCCAACCAATCACGAGGATGATAGGGCACAACGAGCATTATACTCAATGCACAATAAGCGCTCCGGTCACGAGACCGGGAAATGAAGTTCTTTTCCGGTGCGGCCATCGAGGAGGAGTGAGCGTTCGGCGTGGTCCGACGCGAGCACAATTCGGTAGACCGGGTAATAGATCGTCTCGAACCCGACGATCTCCGCCGTCGGCTCGAGGCCTTTGAGGATCGTCCGGAGCGATTCTTTCGTGACGTTCGCCTCCGGGGGATCGCCCCGGAGCGGCTCCATCGGGGGCTCTGACCCGGGACGGAGAGAAGAGAGCGCGGGGACCTCATCTGCGAGCAGTGGGACATAGATCTTTGTATCGCCCACCGTTTTTACCTCCGTGATGAGTTTCATCTTCTCAAGGCTCTTTACCGCCTTCTTCACCACATCGGGCGGGAGATGGGTCTCCGCCTCGATCTCGACCAGCGTCGAGCCGCCGTTTGCTAGCCCGGTGACGATCCTCACCGCGGCCTCATCGAGCCCCAGGAGCTCCGAGAACCCCGGCCTGACCTTCAGCCCACGGTCAATCTCGACGATGCACCCAGTATGTCCATCGATGACAAACGAGGCCGTCTTTGTCGATTTTTTGATGAATCCGCCGATGTAGCGAATCTCCACCCGGTGAAGCGGCCGATAAACCCGCTCTCCGGAGACGACCCTCTCTTCCGGCTCTAAGAAGAGGAGGCGGCGCTTCCGTCGTGCCATCGCAATATCAAGCGCCTCCTCGCGAAGCAACACCGGAACCACGGCATTCCCTGAAGGAGGATGATCATCTTTGCCTGCGGCGAGCGGCTCGACCGGCCCGATACCGGGGCTCGCCCACGGTTCGAGAGGCTTTGCGGGAACGAGCCTTGGAGTCAGCCCCCGGTGCTCGCAGAGCCGCTCGCGAAAGCGCATCTTCGTCTTCTCTCGAACAAGTTTTCCCATCACGAAGAACTCCCCGGGCTCGAGATCCGCAAGTTCCCCGGCCTCTTTGCGGGATGAGAAGAAGAGCCTGACAGCGTTGAGATCGTTCTCGATCGAGAGTTTTCCAAGGATCTGGCTATTACACTGCGAGAGAACGTTCTTTGTCACAAGGGAGGGGCGCTGGGTCGCGACCAGGAGGCCAAGCCCGCGCTTGCGCCCCCGGCGGGAGATCTCCTCGATCTTCTTTAGAGACTCGCCGGACTGCGGGATGAACTTGTCCGCCTCTTCGACAATCAAGAGGTACGGCTGCCGTAACTCGCTCTCGAGGTCATAGAGAATATTGGCGAGGTGAGCAACCTTTCCTTGCATATCGGTCTCCGAGACATCGAAGATCACTGCGGTCCGTGAACAGATCGCCTCCCGCATCAGTTCGCGGAGGTTTGCCCGCTCAATATCCACATCACATCCATCTCCGGACCCGATCCAGAGGAGGGGAAACAGATCCTTGAGCGAGGAGTACTCCCCCTCCGTATCGATGAGACAGAAACCCACCCGGGCCAGCAGAAGCTGCTCACAGAGGACTGCAATCCCCCAGCTCTTCCCGGCGCCCGACTGCGCGATGATACAGGTCCTTCCGGTCACCAGCTCCTGGGCATCGATGGCGATCTCCCGGTCGCCGGCCATCCCGATTACGAGGTCCATCCGTTAAGGAGATCACAGGGTCTTTGGAGTTTTAACACTTACTCTCTTCACCGGAGAGTTTTATTTTTAAAATTGTTGAATATTCAAGGCTTTTTGTTCCTATAAAGCGAGAGAAAGACACCGATTGCCGAGAGGACCGCGAAGGCAAGGAAGATCAGCCGCACGCTCAGCAGGAATTCTGGATATATCGCAGGCGTGACGGCGGTCGCCCCCATGATGATTGCAAAGACCACGAGGACCGCCCCCATGCTCAGCATCATGCCAAGCGACCGCATCATTGCCGTCATCGCCGATGCGCACCCGTAGTCCCGCTTCGTGACGGAACCCATGATGGCGGTGGTGTTCGGGGACGAAAAAAGCCCAACCCCAACACCCATGAGGATCAGGAGGGCGAGGATCACAGCTATCGGCGTAGTCTCCCCGAGCAGGAAGAAGCCGAAGAGTGCCGCACCCGATATCCCCATCCCCACCGAGGCAACGTGTCCGGGCGATATCCGGTCGGCGAGACGGCCTGAGACCGGGGCAACGAAGGCCTGGACGATCGGCTGGACCAGGAGCATGGTGCCAGCGGTGACGGGATCGTAGCCCCGTATGTACTGGAGGTAGAGAGAGAGGAGGAACCCGACCGCGTAGGTGGCGCTGTAGTTGATCAGGGCGGCGGCGTTTGAGGCCGCAAAGATCCGGTTCTCCATGATGAGGGGGACCGGGAGGAGGGGGCAGGGCTGGCGCCGCTCTACCCGGAAGAAGGCCACTCCCAGCAGGAGGGCCGCGACAAGGAGGGCAAGGCCGGCCGGGGTGGTCACCGAGGCCAGGCCCAGGAAGAGGCAGAGGATCAGGGCCGAGGAGAGGACCAGCCCGGGGGCATCGAAGTGCTCCTGCTGCCGCTCGTTTAAGAACGCCGGGAACCTTCCAGCGTAGACGAGCGCCGGAACGGCAAGCAGCGAGGTCAGGATGAAGATGCTCCGCCAGCCGAAGAACTGGGTCAGAACGCCCCCGAGGAACGGCCCGAGCGAGAGCCCGGCGTAGACGGCGGTGACGTTGAGGCCTATGGCAGCGCCCCGCTCGCCCGGCGGGTAGAGCTGCGTGATCAGGGCCACGCTGTTTGCGTAGATCAGGGCGCCGCCGACCCCCTGCACGAAGCGGAAGACGAGGAGGAGATCGAGCGAGGGGGTGAAGATGGTGAGGAGGGAACCCGCGGTATAGATGACGGCACCAAGCAAAAAGACCGTGACCCTCCCACGGGTGTCACCGAACCGCCCTGCCGGGAGGAGGAAGATGACCGTCGCGAGGAGGTAGGCGCTGGAGATCCAGGCGAGTGTTGTGGCATCCGCAGAGAACTCGCTCCCGATGGCCGGGAGGGCAAGGTTGATTGCCGAACCCGTGAACGGGTTGAGGAACGTAACAATTGTGACCAATAATAGGATGAATCCCCGCGAATATGTCTGCCCATCGCCCTGCCGCATTCTTGTCACTCATCTCACCAGGTTCCCGATCTGCACCCGGGGCCTATGCTGCAAAAATATTTGTGTTCGCGAGAAATAAGGGCACTGCTGCGGCCCAACCATGCAGTACAATTAATGAGATTACTCTTCTAAGTCCTCCGGGAACATGCCCAATCATTCCCCTGATGACCGGCGGGATCTGCGTGACCTCTCGATCCGGCTCATCCTACTCCTTGGCATCGTAAGCCTCTGCGGGAGCCTGATCTCAAACGGCGCACGGAGTGTCACGGGGCCCTACATTCTCCTCCTTGGAGGAAGTGCGGCGGTCGTCGGGCTGGTTGCCGGGTTTGGTGAGTTCATAGGATATGCGCTCCGGTCTGCGACCGGTGCCTACGTTGACCAGAGTCGTCGTTACTGGAACGTGGCGATGGGTGGCTACGGTCTGCTCGCCGTAATCCCGCTTCTTGCGTTCGTCCATCAGTGGGAGGCTGCAGCCCTCCTCATCATCGCCGAGCGGATCGGAAAAGCCATCAGGACGCCGGCACGGGATACGATCCTCTCCCACGCGACAACGGCAATAGGGAGAGGGTGGGGATTCGGGGTTCATAAGGCGCTCGATCAGGTCGGCGCCGTCATAGGGCCCCTCGTCATGGCCGCCGCACTCGCCGCTACCGGCGGCTACGCTCCGGGTTTTCTCCTGCTCGGGATCCCGCTTGCCGGTGTTGCAGTAATACTCTTCTTCGCACGATCGTCTGTGCCGAGACCGGGACGCCTGGAGGCAGACGGGGGAACCAGAGTGACCGGAGACGATCTGCCCGGGGTCATGCCCTACGCGACGTTCATCTTCCTCGGCATGGCTGGGTTTGCCAACTTCCCGCTCATCTCCTTTCACTTAAAGGCCCAATCGGTCATCCCCGACGCCGCCATCCCCCTCTATTACGCCTCAGCGATGATGGTCTCGGTCGTTGTCGCCCTGCTCATCGGGCGGGTCTTCGATCGTCTCGGCACCCATGTCCTCCTCACCATCCCGGTCTTCAGCATTTCAACGGTCCTGCTCGCCTTCTCACCCACGCCGGGCACGGCACTCGCCGGATCACTCGTCTGGGGGGCGGGGATCGGGATCTTTGAGACGGTTCTCCGGGCATCGATCGCAGAGTCCACCGCGGCGGCCCGGAGGGGACAGGTCTACGGCGTCATGAGCGCGATTTTCGGGACCGCATGGTTCGTAGGAAGCGCCGTGATGGGCGTTCTCTATGATGTATCCCTCGAGCATATCGTCGCGTACGTCGTCATTGTCGAGATTGCAGCGCTGGTCGCCTACCTCTGGATCTACCGCTCCCGGATCGCAGTCAAGTTCCAGGAAGGGATCGGGAACCTCATCCCGTAGGTCGCCGGCGCTCCACCATCCACGCCTTCAGCGCTCCACCGACGGCACCGCCGATGGCGCCGAGGATCCCGAAGTAGAGAGCGAGAAGAAAGAGAAGAACGGTGATCCCGAGGCCGATGAGTGTGCCGATAGGACCAAGGAGCGCCGTCCCCCCCACGACGGCAATAACCGAGAAGATCGCAGCGACGATGAGCCCGTCGAGGAGCCCGCCGAGGGCCCCCCTGACCGCCCCGGGCGGGCCGAGGTAGCCGCCGATGATCCCTCCGACGATCGGGCCTGCTACCGGGAAGAAGGGGCTGATGAAGAGCATGAAGATAAACCCCACGAGCGCCGATATCCAGAAAGATCCCTGCTCAGCCAACTAGGGCCTCCCGGGTTGAGAAGAGCCGGGGAGGAGAGGCCTCCCCGGAATTTGTCCAACTACCATCTCACCGCCGGATCGCCCCGGCAATGGCCCCGCCGATCAGCGAGAGGATGCCCTGGTAGATGAACGCCATCACGACGATGACGAGCGATGTCCCGAGGCCCGCGATGAACCCGAATGCTCCCAGGAGTACGGTACCACCGATAAGGAGCAGTATCGCAATGACGATGGCACCGAGGATGCCGGCAAACAGCCCGGCCTTTGCTCCGGTTCCTATCCCGCGCCCGGCCATCCACCCGGCAACAAACCCCCCTACCAGCGGTCCAATGACCGGCAGCAGGAAGCCGAGGATGAGTCCAACGAGCCACCCGACGATGACGCCCATCCAGAAGTTATTAGCCATACTCTTCCACCTCCGCCGGAAATTTGGGGATGATGTATATAAACATTGGGGTTATGAGTCGGTTATCGATGTATCAGTGTTCCTGCACGCCCGGAGAGGGCAAGTGAAGCCTGTTCAAGCGATGCAATGATTGCACGCTCTCCGCCGGCCTCAAGGAAGTCGATGGCCGACTCGATCTTCGGCCCCATGCTCCCCGGCGGGAACTGCCCCGCCGCGAGGTGATCGCGTGCCTCGGCAACCGTCATCTCGTGGATATCCTGCTGCCCGGGCCTTCCGTAATTTACGGCGACACGCTCGACGTCGGTGAGAATCAGGAGATCTATTGCGCCAACGAGCCGTGCGAGGAGGGCTGCAGTATAATCTTTGTCCACCACCGCCTCGACGCCCCGAAGCATGCTCCCGGGCTTTGCGACCACCGGGACGCCCCCGCCGCCTGCGGCGATCACGATCACGCCGGCCAAAAAGAGCCGGAGAATCGCCTCTCCTTCCATGAGGGCGATCGGACGCGGAGAGGGGACCACACGACGGTAACCCTGCCTCGGGATCTGCACCATCCGCCAGCCCATCTCTTCCTGAAGCCGTCTAGCCTGCATAGCGGTGTAAAACGGACCGATGGGCTTTGTCGGATTCTCAAACGCCGGGTCGTCCCCGGCAACAAGGGTCTGGGTGAGCACGGTCGCGACCGGGCAGCCGATGCCGGCCGCAGTGAGGGCTTCCTGCATCGACTGCTGGAGAAGGTAGCCGATCATCCCCTGACTCTCCGCCCCGCAGACATCAAGCGGCATCGGCGGAAGAACGTCCTTCGCCATCTCGTTTTTGAGGAGGATATCTCCGACTTGAGGGCCGTTCCCGTGGGTGATGACGACGGCATACCCCTCACCCACGATCCCGGCGATCTCGTGAGAGGCGCGCCTGACGTTCGCAGCCTGCTCCTCAGCGGTTCCCGTCTCCCGGTGACGGAGAATGGCGTTCCCGCCAAGCGCAATCACCACACCTCTCTTGCCCATCCCCTTCACCCCCGCTCCAATGTACAGGTCATGCAATGGGGGCCGCCGTAGCCTCCCGTCAGGTTCACGAGGTGAAGCGGGCAGACTTCGATGCCGTGTCGGGAGAACTCCGCCTTGTGCGGGAAGAACCGTCCTTCGTTCTGTATCCGGCGGTAATCATCCTCCGCGTGGGAAAGGAGCCGCCCGTAGCGCTCCGGGTCGCGCGCGGCCTTCTCCGCCAGGTTGGAGAGCACCGTCCGCATCACCCGCTCCCCCTCCACCGCAAGGATACTCCCGTCGCGGATGCAGAGGATGTTTGCGGCGTAGGAGAGCTGCTCCAGGATCGAGAGATCGATGACCGAGAAATCCTTCGATCGGATATAATCATAGAGGTTCGTCGTCTCGCCCGAGACCTCGTAGCCAGTGCCCGTCCGGTGGTAGACCTCGACCTGCGCCCGCTGGAGGAGGACATTAGAGCCGATCACGACGCCGCTCCCTGCGACGTTGAAGTAGGTATCAAGGTGCATATCGACCATCGGATCGGGACGGTCGCTCGGGATGAGCGGGTGGCCCGGCTGATGGACGACGCCGACCTCGTCGAAGATCGGGACGAAGTCGAGGAACTGGCTTACCCCGGCACGGTTCGTCCGGTCCCCGGTGCCGAGAAGGGCGAACTCCCCCATCGGCATGAAATCGCCGCCCTCAAACGTCCCCGGTTCTTCGATCGTCCCGGCGATCGGGATGCCGAGGATCTCCCAGAGGAGCCTGGTAATATCGGGCTCTCGAGCCCGCTGCCGTTTTGCCGGTCGGGCGACGACGAGGCCGCAATCGGTCATCGCCTGCTGATCCCGCATGAAGTATAGGTTCGCGAGCGGTTCCTGCCCCGGGATCCGGACGTCCACCCCGCCGTGGGGGTGCCCCCATCCGACCTCGATGATCGGGTTCAAGAGGAGAAGTGTGAAGAAATGCAGCGAGTCCAGAGCGGCGGCGTTCTGCTCCATGCTCCGGCGGGCCTCCGAAACCTCTCTCCTCCCCCCCTTGAGAGTGACGGTCCCATATGCCCGGTCGACAAGCCGCCGGCGTACCGCAGGGTCACGGTCGGCGGCATCGAGGATCGTCTCTTTGAGGTGCAGGACGCGGACACCGAAATCCTCGCGGAGGGTCTGCACGAGGATATCATGCTCCCTACGCGCCTCATAGCGGCTGAATGCCCGCTCGTAGAGCGCTGCATACGGCTCAAGCAACCCAAAGAACATCTCGATCCCGGGACGGTGGACGGCCACCGTCCGAAGCGGCTCCCATTCCGCTCGCACACCCACTACCACCTCACTCACCACCTTCGCCGGGAAGCGACAGCGTAGTACGCAATCATCACCCCGATCGCTGTTGCAGCCGCAAGTGACCCAGTTCACTCTCCCGCCGATGATGAAGCTGATCCCGGTGAAGACTGCCAGCGCCAGCAAGCCGTAAAGGATAACTTTTGCGTATCGGTTCATCTCAGGGGACTCTCTCGCTCGCGAATGGATAAACCTGCCGCGAACAAGACCCATGAGCCGGGTTGGAGATCTGTCCGAACCAGAGAGCGGCGGCTCAAAGCAGCAACCCGCCGTACTTGCGGCCATCAGTCTGATTCCCGGGCAACTTTACCCCTGCAGCAACCCCATGCCGGCTGATTACAACCCGAGAACGTCCAGCACCCAAAGACCGAACAGGATCATCCCCACCCGCAGTTTCCCGACGAGGTTATTCCCCTCAATCGTGACGGTACCGTTCCTCATCGCAGCCCGGAAGGCATCAAACGGCTGATCTGAATGCATGACGCTCTCGACCGTCGAGGAATCGGTCGTTACCGTGGCGATGGGATTTGATCGGCTTTTTGCGTCGAACTGGACGACCTTGCGGTCATGGAAGGTGATCCCGATGACCAGCACACCGTCCGGTGAGTTGACGTGGAGGTTGACCTCTTCGTTCGCGAACGGCCCGGTCACCCATCCCGGCAGCCGGTCTGCGTAGCCGTTGTAGGTCAGGGTATACTCACGCATCGCAAAGAGGAGATTGACCTCCGCCTGGCTCAGATCGGCATTCTCGATCACAAGCCCGCCTGCCGGCACGACAGAGACCAGAACTGCGAAGAGGAGGCAAAAGACCGCCCAAAAAGACCGGATCACCACAGCCCTCCCGCCAGATCCTTACCTTCCGGCACGCCGGCTCCAGGAAGGATGCAGTTTGGAGTTCGAGGACTAGAATCGCTGGTATTGGTGAGATAGGGATAGCCGCACATGCCGTATCTGAGAGGGGATGTAGGGGTCCAGGTATTTTATGATATCCATCAGGGTCGGCCGCCGAAAAGTTACGTGGGTGGTTTTGCCGACCTGCCCCTTACCCCGGGATGCAGCGGGAGGGAGAAACCGGAGATCTGATTGATTTCCAGGCCAGGCTGCTCGCATTCCACAGGGAAAGGGAGATATGGTAGCACTCGTATTGGATGGAGAACGCAAGACAATCCCCGGTCCGGGGTGGGGCGGAACGGTGACCGATGGAAGAAGAGAATATCATCGAGGTGCGGGATCTCGAGCATGTTTTCGACGGTTTTGCGGCGGTGCGCGGCATCAGTTTCACCGTCAGGAGAGGTGAGATCTTCTCCTTCCTCGGCCCCAACGGTGCCGGAAAGAGCACCACCATCAACATCCTGACGACGCTGCTCCCTCTCCAGAAGGGGACGGTGAGGGTAGCCGGCTACGACGTCGCACGGGAGCCCTCACGGGTCAGGGAATCCATCGGCATCGTCTTCCAGGACGATGTGCTCGACCGCGATCTCACCGTCTGGGAGACAATGGAGTTCCACGGGCGGCTCTACAGCATCCCCCGTGACGAGCGGCGACGGCGGATCGACGACCTGCTCCGGGTCGTGGAACTCGGCCCAAAGCGAAACGAACAGACGAAGAACCTCTCGGGCGGTATGAAGCGCCGGCTCCAGATCGCCCGGGGGCTGATGACCCGGCCGAAGGTCCTCTTCCTCGACGAGCCGACGCTGGGGCTCGACCCGCAGACACGGATGCGGATATGGGATTACATACGGGAGGTGAACAGAGCAGGAACGACGATATTCCTGACGACGCACTACATGGAGGAGGCCGATATGCTCTCAGACCGGATCAGCATCATCGATAACGGAAAGATCATTGCTTCCGGAACCCCGGAGGAACTGAAGAACGCTCTCGGCGAGGACGTCGTCTATCTTGAGACAAGAGACAACGCAAGGGCCCGGGAGAGCCTTCGAGGGGTCAAGGAGATCCGGTCGATCAAGGAGTCGACCCGGGGGCTCTCGATCACAATCGCGGCCGACGGGAGCCACTGCCTCCCCGGGATCGTCGAGCGGGTCCGCAACGCCGGGATCGAGATATCGAGCGTGAACCTAAAGAAACCGACGATGGATGATGTCTTCGTCCATTACACCGGTAGAGAACTGCGGGACGCCGGAGCGTGAGTGCCATGGGCTGGGAGTTTCTCACCGTCTACTGGCGGGAGATGATCCGGTTCGTCCGGTTCAGGACGCAACTCTTCGCATCGCTTCTCCAGCCGGCACTCTGGATGGCGTTCTTCGGGGTCGCCATGTCGTCGAACATCAACCGATTCACCTCGGCCGTTCCGGCCCCGCCCGGAGTCTTTTCGGTCGATTACCTCACCTTCATGGCCGCCGGCGTGATCGCGATGACAACCCTCTTTACGAGCCTTTTTGGGGGTATCAGCCTCCTCTTTGATAAGAACTGGGGACTGATGCGCGAGATGCTCGCAAGCCCCATGCCCCGGACCCATATCATGATGGGGATCAGTCTCTCGGGGATGACAAAGTCGTTCATCCAGGTGACCATCATCATGATCTTCGGGCTCATCCTCGGGGTGCAGTTCTTCCCGGGATACTCACTCGACGAGATCGCCACCTCGGTCATCGGGATATACGCGTTTGTCGGCGTCTTCTCGCTCGGGTTCCTCCTCTTCTCCTCAAACATCTCAATGCGCCTTGAGACCCCCGAAGGGCTGCAGGGGATCATAACGCTTCTGACGCTACCGATATTCTTCGTCTCGAACGCCCTCTACCCGATCCAGGGATTTCCCGAGATCCTGCAGACGCTCTCGATCCTCAACCCGCTCACCCACCTGGTCCGCGGGATCCGCTACTTTGCTCTCGGGAACGACTTCTTTGCCGTCGGGGCCCACTACTCCTACACCGTAACCGATGCGCTTACATCATTCGCATACCTCGCGATCTTCGCGGCGCTGATGTACATCCTCGCCCGCCGGACGTTTCAGAAGGCGGTAGTTACATGATAGATGGGTGAGTGAGTGTAACTATGCAGAAACCCGCATGTGCAATCCTGACGATGCTGATGCTCATCGCTTCCGCCGCCCTTTCCGGGTGCACCGGGATACCGGATCTTGAGGCGACGGAGGAGTTCAACCGGACGGTCACGGTGGAGCCCGGAAGCGAGGTCGTCGTGATCAACCGCAATGGAGGCGTGACCGTGGACGTTCGGGAGGGGGAGACCGTCACCGTCAGTGCGGTCAAACGGTCCGCCTACGGCCAGACGGAGCTTGACAAAGTCCAGATTGTGGTGACAGAGGGCGATCCCCTCCGGATCGAGACGGTGCACACCGCACAAGACCCGCAGGTGAACGTGGACTGCACGATCCATCTGCCGCCGGCGACCGTCCTTCTGCGGGCCGAGAGTTCGAACGGCCCGATCGATCTTGCCGGGGCAAGGGTGAACGGAACGGAGCTTTTGACCTCAAACGGCCCCATACGGGTCGACGGCGCTCCCGGAGGCGATATTACAGCAGACTCCTCAAACGGGCCGATCGAGGTTCGGGGAGCCGATGGCTACGTCACCGCAAGGACCAGCAATGGCCATATCACGGTGGAGGAGTCCGCTGGGGTCATGGAACTCCGGACATCCAACGGCCCGATCACCGCAAGCATCCCGGCCGTCCGGGGTGATGTAAAGATAACCACCAGCAACGGCGCGATTACGCTTCGGCTCGCGGAGACCCTGGACGCCCGCCTGATTGCCACCACCTCAGGCGGCAGGATCGCGGCAAGCAACCTCCCGCTCCAGCTCGAGGAGTCGTCGGGGACCCGGATCGTGGGCACCCTCGGCGATGGGGGACCAACGATCACCGTCACCACATCGAACGGGGGCATCAACCTGGAAGGGCTCTGACCCCACAACCTTTTACCCGCCCGGGACCTATCTTCGAATACCCAATGAACCGCTCACACCTCCTCTTCTTCACCGTTGCAGGGAGGACCTGTGCACTCCCTCTCGCCGCCGTCCGGCAGGTCGTCGGCATGGCAGCGCTCTCGCCGGAGAGCAGGGATGGAGGAGACGGTACCGTGAACCTGCACGGGGAGACCATCCCGGTCTATCCAGTCCGGGATCTCCTCGGGCTCCCGGGTCGTCCGCCACTCCCGACGGACGTCCTCATCATTACTCATGCCAGGCCGGACTGCATGGCCCTCCGGGTGGATGGGGTGCAGGGAGTGCGGGAGGGGAGCCTCCCCGCCGACGACGGCACGACCTCCCACCCGGGTGTGCACCTGGCCGGTGACGGGACGATTATCATCCATGATCCCGGTGCACTCTGTGCTGCAGAAGAGCGCGAGCGGTTCTCCATACCTCCAGCCGGAGAGGAGACCGCCCCGGGGATAGAGCGCAGAGGTGCAATGGAGGATAAGGAGGACCATGCGGCCGTAACCTCGGACATCCTCACCTTCCGGCTCGCCGGCCGCGAGTACGCCATCGAGACGCGATACATCCGGGAAGTCTTCATCATCCGTGAGATCACGCCGGTGCCCGGGGTGCCCGATTTCATCGCCGGGATCTGTGCCGTAAGAGGAGAGATCATCTCCGTCGTCGACCTTGCCCGGATCCTCTCGATCCCGAAACAGGGGTTGACAGACCTCAACAGGGTCATCGTCCTCTCCGACGGGAAGATGACGTTCGGGATCCTCGCGGACTATATCACGGACATCGGCACCATCTCGAGAGACGACATTGCTCCGGCGGAGCCCGGGATGACGCCGATCGGAGAACAGTATCTCCTGGGTGTTGCAGAAGGCTCACTGATTCTCCTCGATGCGGCGGCAATCCTTGCCGATCCGAGAATGCTGGTTCACCAGACGAGGCAATAGAGTCTCATTCCAGCCATATTTTTAGAGTCAATCACCGGGAAATTTCAGTTTTATATGGAACATTACTTAACCCAGGGTGCGCACCCATCTATTTAGTTATACTGAAGGGAGGAGAGCGGGTATAAAATGTTCACATTTTTTTCGGATATGAAAGTCGGGACAAAGATCCTCGTCATCTGTCTCTTTCTGGCAATCATCCCGACGCTTATGCTTGGCGTGGTAGCGTATACCAGCTCGAGCGGTGTGATTAATGATCAGATCGAGACGCTGCTTGAGACGCAGGTGCATGATGCACGAGGATGGACCAACGACGTCTACAAACTCACACGCAATAAAGTAAACAGCGACCTCAACGTTCTCCGGGAGAACTTCTACGCCCGCGGCACCCCCGAAGTGATCAACGGAAAACTGGCACTGGTAAACGAGAACGGCGACACCTACATCATCAATGACAATTTCGAGATCGTCGATCAGGTCCAGTCCCTGGTCGGTGGAGCGGCGACGGTCTTTCAAGTATACGGCGACCATGCTGTCCGGATATCCACGAACGTCATCGGAACGGACGGTAGTCGCGCTGTCGGGACCGAGTTGACCCAGAACGTCTATGATGTGGTCGTGAAACAGGGAGAGACATATTACGGGAGCAGGGACCTCTTTGGCAAGCGCTACGTCACCGCGTACGAGCCGATAAAAGATAGCAGCGGCAAAATCGTCGGGGTCCTCTTCGTCGGGACGGAGGAAGAGGAGACGCTCGATGTCATCAAAGCGAGCCTCAAGGATACGGTCATCGGCAACAACGGCTATATGTTCGTCATCGACAGCACCGGGCAGGTTCTCGTTCACCCCTCCCTCGAAGGCGAGAACTGGTCCAGCGAAGAGTTCGTGCAGGAGATGTTCCAGAATAAGGTCGGGAACATCCGCCACGAGATCGACGGCGTCGATATGATAGACGCCTACACCTACTACGAGCCGCTCGACTGGTACATTGGGCTCTGTTGAATTCCTTCCAGACAACGACAATCACGACTGTTTGTACTGCCTTCGTTAGGTTATGGAGGATCACTTTGATCTTGATCTCTTTGACCTGGTACCAGTATTTTCGTGCCTTTAGTTCC